>JAGVTV010000060.1 GCA_019136675.1 Bacteroidota bacterium | reverse complement strand
TACCTGATTCTCGAGGCTATGGTGGTATTTTGGTCTGTGGTTTTATGGGATGACAACCAGGGACTGATGAGCAGGCTCACATTTCCGTTGTTTTTGCTGGTATTATATCTTTCAAGGGTTTTAGGTGGTAAATCCTCCACGCGATTTAGAAACCAAGGCTGGCTTTTTGTCCTTTCAGTGATTATCATGGTGAGCCTCGGTTATTTTTACACCTTCAGTATAAATTTGTTTTTTATTTTGGCTGGAGGCCTTGGCATCGGGTTGTTTCTACCTGCCCATGCCCTCCTATATGATATTACCCGGGACCGAAAGCAGATATTATACCTTATGGTAATCTTAATTCTTGGGTTGTTGGTTTCAGGTGCCTACATTCACAATCATGTGGCTTACATTAAATCCATAGGTATGCCTGGCCAGGTGATATTTCTTTCAGCCCGACAGGCAATAATAAAAGAATTGACTGCTTTGTCAGCTCTGGGAGTAATCGGATCCGGCATCCTGTTTTTACTCAGAAGGAAATTATCCTATTCCAGCTGATGACAGGATTGACAGTAAATGATTTTGTACAATGATCAAACTTCTACCAGTATGGGTCGCATCTTTACTTTTGCTTCTGGTTTCATGTAAGCCTCCTGCCTTACTGCAAAAAACCGAATCCAAAAAAGTACTTTTCGGCCTTGTGGACGGGCTTGATTCTCTCGGTCTGAAAACCGGAGACCTGGCTATGTTCCAGAGTACAACCCTCAATGGCATACTGACCCAAACAGGTACTTTAGCACCTTACACCCATTGTGCTATTATCATAAAAGGTAAAGACGGACAGCTGTTATTGCTTCATACCACGGATAATAATTTTGCAGGAGAAAGGATTCCAGTATTAGGCGAGTTTAAAAGCAGGAATGGGGTGATCCTTACCAGGTTTGAAAACTCTTTTATTTCTGTCAATGCCGGGAAATCAGGATTTTACAAAAGGATATGGATCCTGCCTTTTGACGAATCTCTGGCAGAAAGACCCGGAAATGAAACATTAATGCTACTGTATCAAAAAAACAAGAAGTATCCCTTTACCACTTCAAAAATACCCTTTATTTTTTCGGCATTTGACCTGAAACTGTTTGACCGCGATCTCCTCTCAGTTACGGACGATGAGTCCATGTTTTGCTCAGAATTTGTACATCTTTTACTCAGGCAATCCAATATCCCGGTCACGGATGACCAAAAGACAAATGAATATACACCTAAAGACATAAGAAATCTTGAACCTTATAAATCTGCTGTACCGTTTGTGTTCAGATTTAAAGACGGTAGATACAGATTGGTGTCAGAAAAAAGAAATAAAAAGTAATGATTTAGAAACGGCTAAGAGCCGATGTGGAAAATGACATGGAGATTTTTTTTTCTAACCCCTTGACAGGATTGTTAAAAATTTATTACCTTTGCAGTCCTTAAAAAAATTCAATAAATTTAACCGTTTTATGCTGATAATCAATATCAAAGACGACGAATCAATTGACAGAGCCCTCAAGCGTTACAAAAGAAAATTTCAGTCAGTAGGTTTGATCAAGGAACTAAGAAACAGAAAGCACTTTGTAAAGCCTTCTGTGGAAAGAAGAAATGAAATTTTGTCTGCTTCATACCGTCAGGCAAAATACGGTTCGCAGAGCGAATAATATCACCCATAATATACCTGTACTGAAAGGGTCACCATTTAGGTCAGACCCTTTTTGTGTTATTGTAAGCGGGTAAACCCAGCTGGGTATCCGGACTATTCAAGTTGGATAAAAAAAACTGACTCAGTTCTTTCTTTCTATTTCCCTGAGGCTTTCCATTCTGTTCCTTACCAGGAAGTCGTCAATGGTCTCAAAGTGCTCGATTACTCTCTTATGCTTAAATTCAAACACCTTTTCTGCCAGGCCCTGGAGAAAATCCCTGTCATGTGATACCAGGATCAGGGTGCCATCAAAAGCCAGCAGAGCTTCTTTGAGCACATCCTTTGATCTCAGGTCAAGGTGATTGGTGGGTTCGTCGAGTATAAGAAGGTTGACTGGCTCAAGCAGTAGTCTTACCATGGCCAGCCTGGTCCTTTCTCCTCCGGAGAGTACACTTACTTTTTTATCAATGTCGTCGCCCGAAAACATAAAACAGCCAAGTAATGTCTTGATTTGGGTTCGTATCTCGCCTTCAGCTACTTCATCTACGGTCTGGAAGACGGTCAGGTTGCCGTCCAGCAGAGATGCCTGGTTTTGGGCAAAATAGCCTACTTTAACGTTGTGTCCGAGGGAGCATTTGCCTTCAAATCCGATCTGTCCCATGATGGCTTTGATCATCGTGGATTTACCCTCGCCGTTTCGGCCTACAAATGCTACTTTCTGACCCCGCTCTATGGTCATGGATGCATCCCTGAACACCACGTGGTCATCGTAGCTCTTTGACATATGGTCTACAATCACCGGATAGTCGCCAGACCTGGGTGCAGGCGGAAATTTTAATTTAAGTGAAGATGTATCCACCTCATCGATCTCGATGATGGTCATTTTTTCCAGCATCCTCTCTACTGAATTGACCTGATTTGCCTTGGAGTATGTGCCCCGGAATCTTTCAATAAACTCCTTGCTTTCGGCTATGGTTTTCTGCTGTTCCTTCCAGGCACGCAGCTGAGCTGCACGACGTTCTTCCCTGAGCTGGAGGTAGTGGCTGTAGTTTGCCCTGTAATCGTAGATCCTGCCCATGGTGACCTCGATGGTCCTATTGGTGATGTTGTCGATAAAGGCCTTGTCGTGAGAGATTACCATCACGGCTTTGGCCTTGTTAATCAGGAAGTTTTCGAGCCAGACCACCGATTCGATGTCGATGTGATTGGTCGGCTCATCGAGCAGGATGAGGTCGGGTTTTTTGAGCAGAATCTTTGCCAATTCTATCCGCATCCTCCATCCTCCGCTAAACTCGCTGGTAGGCCTTGTAAAATCTTCTCTTTCAAAACCAAGTCCAAGGAGTGTCTTTTCCACTTCTGCATCGTAATTGATGTCCTCGAGGGAATAGAATTTTTCGCCCAGATCCGAAGACTCCTCGATCAGCTTCATGTATTCGTCAGAATCATAATCCGTCCTTGTCTCCAGCTGTTCATTGATCCAGGCCATCCTGTCCCTGATGACAAAGATCTGGTCAAATGCCTTGAGGGCTTCTTCAAAAACCGTGCATTGGTCTTCTGTGAGCAGATGCTGCGGAAGATAGGCAATGACTCCGTCCTTTGGGCACCGAACATGGCCCCGGGTAGGTTTTTGCACTCCTGCAATTATCTTCATCATGGTGGATTTGCCGGCACCATTTTTTCCCATGAGGGCAATCTTGTCATTTTCGTTTATGACAAAGGAAATATCACTGAACAGCGTCTTACCGCTAAACTCTACCGCCAGGCTGTCAACTGAGATCATACAGACTATATAATTTTATAAAGGCCGCAAAAGTAAGAAAAATTATGCAGCCGGATGGAATACAGGCAGGGTGGATAGTATTTGAAGGTCAGGTAAAAGCACAGTCTCCGTCCCCGTCCTGAATACCAAACCTGCTGATATCCCCGGCTTCCTGGTGCAGGGTCCTGCTGATGAGGTAATGTCTTTCGACAATTCTGGAATGAGCGAGATTCCACCCGTTTTCCATCAGTAAATGGATGATGTATTTATTGTACAAAGTAAGCGTCCGGACCTTTAATTGACTGACCAGGTATTTGACCGTGTGGAGGGCATCATCGTCATTGGATCCGTATATATAAGGTATCCGAAGGTGACCGTTTCTGAAGGTGTAGACCATAAAAACCGTGGGGCTTTCATAGGCGGTGGTAAGGATAGCCCGGCATTCAAAACTTTTTTCAAATGAAGAAAAATGATACCGCTCTACAGTGTTGTCCAGCCATTGCCGAGTGAGGATCCATGGATGAGCAAGTATCCAGTTTATATCGTCAGGTTGTCTTCCGAAAAGTTCGCCTGCTGAAGTCCGTCTGATCATGTCAGCGGCTTCTTCCGGTACATGGGTGACATACCTGAAGGTCAGAGATGTACGGACCGGCTTTAGAGGTCTCAATGTATCGAGCACCAGATTTATTGAAGCGTCAAGCGTTTTCAGCAAAGGTGACAATCTGCGAAAGACTTCCTTTTTCGGTGACAGTATCCTGTTAAGGTCTGCCCTGATGTACCACCTTCTGCCTTCAAGAGCCCGCAACCCGGCAAATAGTCCTGTTTTGTGGTATAATGACCCGGCAGCAGCCGTAAACTCGGTAAGTAGAATTTTGCCGTCCCATGCCGCAAAACAGTCGCTGATTAACTTTTGGGCTATTTTTTTACCTCTTTGGGCGGGATCCACCCACAGGCAACTCATCCATCCGCAACGAATCTCTCTGCCATGGTCAGTAAACATCAAGTCGGGTAGTACGCCCAGATATCCCACCAGCCTGTTGTCGATCCTTGCCAGCAGGAGCAGGGTGTCTTTGGGATTTGCCCTTGGATTGTGCAGTTGTGACAGTGCCCTGTGCTTTGAAATGGCTATGACCGGAGCATTTTCAAATTCTTCCGA
>JAGVTV010000108.1 GCA_019136675.1 Bacteroidota bacterium | reverse complement strand
GATAGAGATTATAGATATCACAGGTCGGCCTTTGATCACTGCAAAGCCGGAAGATACGACCGCAAGCATAAATGTATCAAACCTGAGGCCTGGTGTCCACATGGTAATCATAAGGGACAGCAACAGCAGGCCTGTGGCAACACAGCTGTTTGTTAAATCCTGATTAAAATATAATAATCAAACAGAACCTGCGTTATTGGAATGAAAGCTTAAAGCCAAATTAATTTACTTGCTTTTCCCCTGGAATTGCCCTGTAAATATCACAAAGGCTGACATTCTTAGCGAATGCCAGCCTTTGCCTATTTATGTCGTAAACTATTTGTTACTGCATCAATACCTGTAATATTCTGGCTTGTAAGGACCTTCTACAGTGACACCGATATAATCGGCCTGGTCCTTGGTGAGTTCTTCGAGCTCCACACCGATTTTGGCCAGGTGCAGCCTTGCGACCTTTTCGTCAAGATGTTTTGGCAGAGTATATACCTTGTTTTCGTATTTTCTGGCATTTTGCCAGAGTTCCAGCTGGGCAAGTACCTGATTTGTAAAACTGTTTGACATTACAAACGATGGGTGGCCGGTGGCACACCCAAGGTTTACCAACCTTCCTTCTGCCAGGATTATAATGTCCTTACCATCTACGTTGTAGATATCAACCCATGCCATGTCTATCTCATTGTCAAAGTGTCCGATGTTGCACACTATGGTCTTATCATTCATTTTCCTGAAGTGCTCGGCACGGACTATATTTTTGTTTCCGGTTGCGGTGACCACTATGGATGCTTCAGTGAGTGAGTTGTCAAGTTTTTTTACAGCAAATCCATCCATGGCAGCCTGCAGGGCACAAATGGGGTCAATCTCCGTTACGATGACCCGGCATCCTGCTCCCCTGAGCGAGGCAGCAGAGCCTTTGCCTACATCTCCATACCCGGCTACGACGGCTACCTTTCCGGCCATCATGATGTCAGTGGCACGTCTTATGGCATCTACCAGTGATTCCTTGCAGCCGTATTTATTGTCAAATTTTGATTTGGTCACAGAGTCATTGATATTGATGGCAGGAAGGACCAGGGTCCCGTTCTTTTCCCTTTCGTAGAGTCTGTGCACCCCTGTGGTGGTCTCCTCTGAAAGCCCCTTGATGCCACTCACCAGCTCAGGGTACCGGTCAAAAACCATATTGGTAAGGTCACCGCCGTCGTCCAGGATCATGTTGAGGGGTTTTCCGCCTTCAAAAGCAAAAAGTGTCTGCTCGATGCACCAGTCAAATTCCTCTTCGTTCATACCTTTCCAGGCAAAAACAGGAATACCTTCTGAGGCAATCGCTGCAGCAGCGTGGTCCTGAGTGGAAAAAATATTGCAGGAAGACCAGCTGACTTCTGCTCCCAGTTCCCTGAGGGTCTCAATGAGTACCGCAGTCTGGATGGTCATGTGCAGACATCCGGCTATTCGTGCTCCCTGAAGCGGCTTGCTGGCTCCAAACTCTTCTCTCAGGGCCATTAAGCCCGGCATTTCGGCCTCAGCCAGGGTTATTTCTTTGCGTCCCCAATCTGAAAGACTGATGTCCTTGACCTTGTGTGGGAGCTTTTTATCTGTGTTGATCATAATATGACTTTATTATTATTAAAAAATTCAAGGCTGCAAAGGTAGGGATTTCAGACATAAGCCGGAAACAGTTATCAATTTATTAACGACTTCATTCATAATCGGTTACGACCTATGCACGACGAATATTTTCCCGAACATGACTTTTAATGGATCTGGGCCCGTCATCCAATTATCCTTCATGCTTATTTCGGTGTTGTTAATAAAGTCTGATGCCTCATTTGGGTTTAAGGATAGTTATCTTAATTTTGCCCCTGATACATCCGTCAGCGGGTTCAGCTGAGCAATACAGATTAATATGATGGATTCATTAATAAGGAAATTTCCTGCACAGCTAAAGGAAGCGATAGAGATAGGAGAAAATATCGTGGTAAGGCCACATGATCATCCGATCAGCAAAGTGGTCATGTGCGGTATGGGTGGGTCCGGCATCGGCGGCATGTATGTGGCAAATCTCGTGGCGGATGAATGTCCCTGCCCGTACATTATAAACAGCAGCTACACGCTGCCTGCCTATGTGGATAAAAACTCTCTCGTCATAGCCTCTTCGTATTCAGGCAACACGGAAGAGACACTCTCTGCAATGCAGGCTGCCATGCATCGAGGTGCCAAAGTAGTATGTGTCGCCTCCGGTGGAAAAATGCTGGACCTGGCAGAAGACCGTGGACTGGACCATGTGGCCATCCCATCCGGGTGGCCTTCGCCCAGGGCTTGCTTAGGATACTCGCTGGTGCAACAGGCTTATATCCTGAGATGTCTGGGACTCATTGGGCACAATTTAACAACAAACTTGCGGACCGCAGCGGATCTCATCAGTTTTGAGCAGGATGACATCATGAAAAAAGCGGAACAGATTGCCGGGTTGCTGTATGGTAAAATGCCAGTGATCTACACCACGGACCGGTCAGAAGCCGTAGCAGTAAGGTGGAGACAGCAGATCAATGAAAATTCCAAGCAACTGTGCTGGCATCATGTCATTCCGGAAATGAACCATAACGAGCTCGTTGGGTGGAAACAAATGCAGGAAAACGTGGCAGTAATCTTCCTGCGGATGAAAGATGACCTCAGAAGAAACCAGTTAAGGACAGACCTGACTAAACAGATTGTGTCAAAACTAACCCCTGCCGTGGTCGAGATCTTTGCAAAAGGTCAATCAATGGCTGAAAAAATGATGTACCTCACGCATTTGGGCGACTGGCTCTCCTGGTATCTGGCCGGCCTCAACAATGTGGATGCCTCAGAGATTAACGTGATCGATTACCTTAAATCAGAACTCTCAAAACCAGGTATTTGATTATTCCCTGATCTCAAACTCATTGCCCGGAGCGGGTATATCTATCGTATTAAATCCTTTTTCCATCAGGAACCCACGGAAATTTTTCTGTGTTTCCGGCTCGCCGTGTACGAGGAATAGCCTTTTGACTTTGCCCGTCTGATTAGAGATAAATGCCAGCATTTCGTTTTTGTCCCCGTGTGCTGAAAACGAATCCATGATAACCACATCTGCCCGCACCACCTTTTCTTCATCAAAAACATTGATGGTCTTTGCTCCGGACCGCAGTACACCTCCGGGAGTTTCGGGGGTACAGTATCCTACGATGAGAAATGTGTTTTTTGGGTTTTCGATATTGTTGAACAAATGGTGCTTGACCCTGCCGGCATTCATCATACCTGATGCTGAAATAATGATGCAGGGTTCCTTGGAGTTATTAAGCGATTTGGACTCTTCCACATCCTTCATATAGGTCAGATTACTGAAACCGAATGGATTGGTATCAGAAATGATGTAATCATTTGTCTCCTTGTCAAAACACTCGGGATGTAGTCCAAAGATCTGGGTGACGTTAACGGCAAGTGGACTGTCTACATAGACCGGTATGCGGGGCAATGCTCCTGCATTGGCCATTTTATCCAGCATATAGACTATCTCCTGGGTGCGTCCCAGGCTGAAGGCCGGAATGATAAGTTTGCCCTTCTTTTCTATACAGGTGTGCTTTATTACCTCCAGAAACTGTTGAGACTGCTCGGGGGTGGATTCGTGTACCCTGTCACCATAAGTTGACTCGCAGATTATATAATCGGCCTCTGGCATCTGCTCGGGATCCCTGAGTATAGGCCGGTCGGGCCTCCCTATATCACCGGTAAATCCGAGGGTTATGGTCTTGCCATTTTCTCTGATCCTCAGTGAGACACTTGCACTGCCCAGGATGTGTCCCGCATCCTTAAACATGACCTCTACATCAGGATGTATAAATTCCCACACATCATAGGGATGACCCTCAAACCTGACCATAGCCGGACCTATTTCAGCACTTGTATAGAGAGGTTCGCGAAGTTTTTGTCTGTCTTTTTTACGTTTCTTCAGAATCTTATTATTGTGGTACTCCACGTCGGACTCCTGTATTTTGGCACTATCCAGCAACATGACAGCACAAAGGCTTCGTGTGGCGTGAGTAGCGTGTATGGGCCCACGGTACCCGTCTTTTACCAGCTTGGGTATACGTCCGCAATGATCTATGTGGGCATGCGACAGAATCATGCAGTCCACCTCTGCGGGGGTAAAATACCAATGGTTGTTCCAGTCCCATATCTCCGGACCTTTACCTTGAAACAGCCCGCAATCCAGCAGGATCTTGTATCCGTTTTCCAGCTCCAACAAGTGACAACTGCCGGTTACAAACTGTGCAGCACCACAAAACTTTATTTTCATACTAAACTTTTGAATATTGTTTTAAACAAGAAGACAGAAGGCGTCCGCAGCATTATCCTTGCTAATGAGCTCGGAGGCAAACCTGTGCAGTTGCCCGATGTCCAGGTTTTGAGATTCGGGATACCTGGCTTTGGTTTCATTAACTTCGTCCGGTCCGGGTAAGTTTTTCAGAGAAGCCAGAGCTGCCAGTTCATTGCCTGTAAGCACCTTACTTTTTCGGACGGATTCCGGCAACCTCTCAAAGCCTATGGGTATCTCAGACACAGACTGATAAATTTCCATAAGTGCGGCACCTGAAGCTCTCACATAGTAATTTTTGCCCAAGCGACCCATCAGGTCAAGTTTGTTAGGGTCTATCCTGTCTCCGTTGAGCACCGACTCGGATATGGCTATCAGAGTGACCTCACAGATGATAAGGTGTCCCGCCCCTCCGTGTTCGCCCAGGGTGATGATGTCTTTAACCACACACTCCATATTGACGGGTGATTCCATTACCCTTGGTGCAGATACGGTTTCGGACTTTTCGCGGGTCAGTCCTGTCTGGTCAAACTCGCTGATATCAGAAGGAAATTCAACCGAGGCCAGGGACATCTGCCGTACTATAGCATAGGGCACCACATTGATCACGCACTCCTTTGACACCCTCACATTATGCAGGGTATCCTTGGTTGTATTGTCTGTGGCTTTACGGTTTGACGAAAACACCAGAATCGGCGGATTGGATGAGAAGGCGTTAAAGAAACTGTATGGGGCGAGGTTGTGCACTCCGTTTTCACCGATTGTGCTCACAAATGCTATCGGTCTGGGTGCTATGCTGCCTATGATGTACTGATGGAGCTCTTTGGTGGGCAAATTTCCCGGAACAATGGATCTCTTCATGCGGGTCGAAAATTAATTTTTAGCCGGGTTCAGGCATCACTTTATGTCGTTTACCTATGTGAATTATCTTATAGAAACAAATATCCTAAACAGAAGTGGCAGTGTTATTGTTTCGCTTCGATAATATTTAAAATGTTGGCAATAAATCCACAAAAAGGGGGGCTTTTGGCATTGATTGTGATTTTACTTCTGTTCATGGGAGGAAGATACCTTTACCTGAAGCCAAAATTTACAAGTGGCGAAAAACCCGATGATTTTGGCGGAATCCTGGCCAGCGGACAACCATTCCGCCTGTCTGATCTACGGGGACGATATGTGTTGCTGGATTTCTGGGGATCCTGGTGCGGTCCGTGCCGAAAGGAAAATCCCCTTCTGGTATCTTTGTATGATGAACTCAGGGACAAGTCGTACGGTGATGCCCTGGGTTTTGAAATAGTCAGCGTCGCACTTGAAAAAAGCGAGACATCATGGAGAAAAGCCATTGCTAAGGATAGCCTTAAATGGCCTTACCATCTGATGGACGAGGGCCATTTTACCGGCCCGGTTGCCCGTCAGTTTGGAGTCAGGGAGATCCCTTCAAAATACCTGCTCAGTCCCGAAGGTATGGTTCTGATGGTAAATCCGGACATTTCGGAGATTAAGTCCTATCTTCTGGAAAAAGAAGAAAAATAGTGCCATTTTTGCAGTTTAACCCGGGCAAATGCTGTCATTTTGGCCCATATTTAAGTGTGGCAAAAAAATTGATTATTAAATAAAATGATTAACAAAATTCGTGATATCATGTCAAATCAAGTAGAGGAGGCATCTGCCAAGAAGGAGGCCAAAGCAAAAAAGTCGGCAGAGCTTGCCAAAATGTCAGAAGAGCTGGAAACACTTAAGGCAGAGCTTGAAGAGTCAAAGGACAAGTATATGCGGCTTTTTGCCGAATTTGACAATTTCAAAAAAAGAAGTGTAAAGGAAAGGTTTGATTTACTCAAATCAGCAGCTCAGGAAACCATTACTGCCCTTCTTCCCGTGCTTGATGATTTCGACCGGGCAAAGAAAAGTGCCGAAAACGGCAACGAGGTCTTCAGCGAAGGTGTACAGTTGGTATATAATAAGTTTAACAGCGTCCTGGAGCACAAGGGACTTAAGAAAATGGAATCAACTGGGGTTGAATTTGACCCTGAATGGCATGAGGCCATTACAGAGATTCCCGCTCCCACAGATGAGATGAAAGGCAAGGTGATTGATACCGTCGAAAATGGGTACACCCTCAACGACAAGATCATCCGCTATGCCAAAGTAGTGGTAGCCAAATAATTTTAATAAGCACCAAAGCGTACTGTTTTTCAGTATAAAAAATCATAATGAAGAGAGATTATTACGAGATACTCGGAGTAGATAAATCCGCCGACGAAACCACCATCAAAAAGGCATACCGCAAGGTGGCCATGCAGTACCATCCGGACCGCAATCCGGGCGACAAGGCTGCTGAAGACAAATTTAAGGAGGCTGCTGAGGCGTATGAAGTACTAAGCGATCCCGATAAGAAGGCCCGATATGACCGTTATGGTCATGCAGGAGTCGAAAACATGGGAGGCGGCTACTCGGGAGGCGGCATGAATATGGAAGACATCTTCTCCCATTTTGGTGATATTTTCGGTGATTCGGGTAGTCCATTCGAGAGCTTTTTTGGGGGTCAGGGAGGATCAAGATCCCGCTCCGGAGGTCAGAGGGGCAGCAATCTGCGTATCAAGGTTTCCCTTACCCTTGAGGAGATAGAAGCAGGTGTGACTAAAAAGATCAAGGTCAAAAAACAAATTACCTGTAAGACGTGCAGTGGCTCGGGAGCCAAAGACAGAAACAGTGTGTCCACATGCGGTACGTGCCAGGGTTCTGGCTATGTCAGGCAAATAAAAAACACCTTCCTCGGACAGATGCAAACCACTGTGGTGTGTCCGAAATGCAACGGAAGCGGTAAATCAATAACAGCAGTCTGCCACACATGCAAAGGTGACGGCAGGCAAATGGATGAAGAACTCATCGAAATAGAAATCCCGGCAGGCGTACAGGAAGGCATGCAACTGTCCATGAGGGGCAAGGGCAATGCCGGCCAGGGAGGCGGCCCCGCCGGTGACCTCCTGATCAACATAGAGGAAAAAACCCACGAAAAGTTTAGCCGTGACGGGCAGAATGTGGTGTACGACCTTTTTCTCAATTTTGCGGATGCCGCACTGGGCACAAGTGTGGAGGTACCTACCCTTACGGGAAATGTCAAGGTAAAAATACCTGCAGGCACCCAGGCCGGAAAAATATTCCGCCTCAAAGGAAAGGGTCTTCCTTCCCTGCAGCAATACGGCAAAGGGGACCAATTGATCAATGTAAATATCTGGACACCCAAGAATCTCACCCATGAGGAGACCCAGATGATGGAAAAGATGAGGAATATGCCCAATTTCAAGCCAAATCCCGTAGCCGGCGAAAAGGGCTTTTTTGAAAGGATGAAGGAATACTTCAACTGACCCCATACCCGGTATTTATGGATTTTCTGCATTTCCCCTCTAATACGATAAGCCTTGGCAAAGAAAAATAAGGTTATCCACGGCTTGTTAATATCGGGAATAGCAGACCGCGGCAAGTCAGTAGGAAAAACAAACGAAGGCGAAGTGGTCTTTGTGGACGGAGCCGTGCCCGGTGATGTCGTGGATGTATTGGTCATCCGCAGTAAAAAAAATATGGGTGAAGCTGTCGTAAAGTCATATGTAAGCTACAGTCCTGACCGTACCCTACCGGTTTGTAACCATTTCGGACTCTGCGGTGGATGCAAGTGGCAGCATTTGAAATACGAAGCCCAGCTTTTCCATAAGGAACAAACAGTGAGGGACTGTATGAAGAGGATCGGAAAACTGGACGAAAACCTTATCCTGCCCATCATAGGTTGTGAGCCCAATTACCGGTACCGCAACAAGCTGGAATTTTCATTCTCCACCAAGCGGTGGATGACAGAGGAAGAGATTTCTTCAGGTGAAGAAATTCACCACACTGGAGCCCTTGGTTTTCACAAGGCCGGCTTTTTTGATAAGATCATAGACATTCACGGCTGTTTTCTTCAGGACGAAACATCGGACCATATCAGGAATTTTGTTCGTGATTTTGCCTATCAACATGGGTACGAATTCTATGACCTCCGCAACCATACCGGCTTCCTGCGAAATATGATCGTACGCAATTCAACCCTGGGCGACTGGATGGTAACGGTGGTTTTCGGCTATGCTGACGATCAAAGGATCTACAGCCTTCTGGATGCACTGAAAGAAAAATTTCCCCGGATTACTTCACTTAATTATGTCATAAATGACAAGGTCAATGACACGATCTTTGACAAGCCGGTGGTGACATACCACGGCAAACCGTATATGGTCGAAAACCTCGGCCCCATAAGCTACAGGATAGGGCCCAAATCATTTTTCCAGATAAACAGCAGACAAGCAGTCAGGTTGTTTGACGTAGCCGTACAATTTGCAGAGCTCAGCGAAGATGACAATGTCTATGACCTGTATACCGGTCTGGGCAGCATAGCCCTCTACATAGCCTCAAAGGTCGGACATGTGACCGGCATAGAGGAGATACCCGAGGCTATAGAGGATGCCCGTGTCAACATGGAATTTAATGGCATAAAAAATGCGACCTTTTATGCCGGAGATGTCAAGCATTTGCTCAACAAGGACTTTTTGGGCCGCCACGGAAAGCCGGATGTCATTATCACAGATCCGCCACGGCAGGGTATGCACGAAAACGTTGTCAACACCCTTCTGGAGCTGGAGGCACCCCGGATAGTATACATCAGCTGTAATCCCGCCACCCAGGCGAGAGATCTTGCCCTGTTGAGTCCAAAATACGAAGTACTGGCCATTCAGCCTGTAGATATGTTTCCGCATACCCACCACATCGAAAGCGTAGCTAAACTGAAATTGAGATCATGAGCCAGGTACCCGGATTTATCGAACTCGAAAAAGAACTGCTGCCCTACAGGAAGATACTGGCACAGGCTGCCGATGTGATTATCAATGAAAATGTATCAAAATACCCCATTTTTATCATCCATCAGCAGGAACTGGATATGGGTCTGGCCCTCATTGAAGCCGGCGAAAAACTTAAATGGAGTGTCAATGCCTCTACTCTCGAGGAGTTTGTGACCAAAAAGCTGGTATTTATGGACAGGGTGCAGGAGTTTATATCTGCCTACAAGGATCCCGAGCAATACCTTTGTTTGTTTGTATTGAGCGAACTGGGTGCCCAATTCATTTATATCAGGCGAGATTAAGTTATTTAGCTTTCGCGAAAATGATTCCAGCCCTGGGCCGTTATCGGATGTATGTTGCCTCCTGTTGTGTGCAGATTTACTCCCTCTGAAGCCTCGGTCATTTCACCGATAATGAAAACCTCGGGCATAAACCTGATCTTGTCCAGGTCTTTTTCATTAATTGTAAAAAGAAGCTCATAGTCCTCACCGCCATGCAGGGCACAGGTGATGGGGTCCAGGTTAAATTCGAGGGCTGTCCTCTCCGTGTCCGGATGGATGGGGACCTTTCCCTCTTCAATAAATGCTCCCGTGCCGGATTGAGAGCACAGGTGCATGACCTCGCTTGCCAGGCCGTCTGATATGTCTATCATGGATGTGGGACGGATACTGGCTTTACGGAAATATTCCACAGCCCCGGCCTGGGCTTCGGGCTTAAGCTGACGTTCGATGAGATACTGGCTTTTTTCGAGTTCCGGCTGTACCCCCGGATGAGCAAGGTATACCTGTTTTTCGCGTTCGAGGATCTGGAGGCCGAGGTAGGACGCTCCAAGGTCACCCGTGACGCAGATGATATCGCCGGGCCTGGCACCTTTTCGCGTCACAATGTCAGCCTGACTTGCCTGGCCGATGGCCGTCACACTTATAGTCATACCTTTGGGTGAGGAGGTGGTATCACCGCCCACCAGGTCTACCTGGTACATACGGCAAGCCGTATAAATACCGTCATAGAGTTCCCTAAGGGCCTCCACAGAATATTTATTGGATATGGCAATAGATACCGTAACCTGAGCAGGCACCGCATTCATAGCGTAAATGTCAGAAAGATTGACTACCACAGATTTATACCCCAAATGCTTGAGAGGAGTGTACATCAGGTCAAAATGTATGCCCTCTACGAGCATGTCGGTCGATACTACGGTTACCTCTCCGGTGTTTTTGATCACGGCGGCATCATCACCCACTCCCAGCAGGCTGGTGGGCTGACAATGCCGTATCTCTGCTGTCAAATCACGGATGAGACCGAATTCACCCAGAGTATTAACATCCGTAAAAGTATTGTATGTATTGTTGCTCATCTGATGTCAGTGGTTATGTTTCTATAAGAATATTACGGTCAACAAGATTCCAAAGCTCATCGTTATCTGGCAGAGGGGCCTTGTATGCGTGCTTTTTACCGGTAAAGGGGTGGATAAATTCCAGTTCATATGACAACAGGCCAATACTTCGGTCAAGGTTTGGACGCTTGGACCCATACTTCAGGTCGCCTTTTATCGGCATACCCATAGTGGCGAGCTGTGCCCTGATCTGGTGAAACCGCCCGGTCTTGAGATCTACTCTGATAAGGTGATACCTGTTAAAGGACTGCAAGAGCGTGTATTCGAGCACCGCCTCCTTAAAGTTTTCATCCACGGGTTCGTCAGCGGTCATGGCCCTGTTGTGAAGCTTTTTGATATAATGCCTCAGGGAGACCGGCCCTTTTTCGGGGGTACCTGCAACCAGTGCCAGATATACCTTTTTGACTGTCCTTGCTTTGAGCATTTCAGTAAATGCAGCAGCAAATTCCTTGTTCTTGCCAAAGATCACCAGCCCTGTGACCGGCTGGTCTATACGATTGAGCACATGGACCTTTTCCTTATACTTGGCATTGAGTATGCTTTCAAGATCATCGGATTCTTTATCGGTCACCTGGACGGCTATGCCGTTCTTTTTAAGAATCACGATAAAATCGTCCGTTTCGTCTACGATGCTGTAATTGCTATCAAATGAAGTTTTATCCGTAAATCTTTTGAGCAATGAAAAATCCGGGTTTTTATTTTCTGCATCCATATTCCTACCTCACCTCTTCGTAATCAATATAATCGTCATCGTTGTTTTTTTCTTTTGGCTTTTGCCCTGACGTATTGACCTGACCCTTTCCCGGTCCTGCCAGCATGGCCATGACCTTATTGACGGTGTAAATGGCTATTGCCAGTATTATGATATATTTCATGGTGATTTCCGGTCTCCGATTGTGCAGATCATGCAATTCACGACCAAAACAACATTAAAAACACCCAAACGGTTTTGGCGGGCAGCTTATTTGTCCAAAGTTGCCGGGCAGACGCATATTTTGTTGAGTTGTAAAATAAAAAACCCTGTCGGTCAGTTAGTATAAATTGTCAAGCCATACCCGCTTTCAAAGGCGTGTTATGTTTATTTTATTATTTTTGAGCCGTATTTCTGAAACATCAAAAGAAATTTAAATCTGTATGCAGTCATTGAAGAAGCTTTCCAATATTGCCGGTCTGATCGTCTTCCTGGTCACATTGGTAGTATATTATAATTCCGTAGAAAGAACAGGCAGTCTTTGGGACTGCGGCGAATTCATATTAGGGGCCTATAAATTGCAGGTGGTTCACCCTCCCGGAGCAGGCCTATTTGTCATCATAGGAAGGATTTTTGCCTGGTTGGCCACGGTTTTTTCTGATGATCCGGCAGATATAGCCTTTGCTGTCAATCTCATGTCTGCCATATGCACTTCAGTTGCTGCCATGATGATCACCTGGATTACCATCATGTTTGGTGAACTGGCACTTGTAGGCAAAGGTAATGAGCCTACCGGCAGCCAGAACATGGCTTTAATATTTGCAGGTATAGCAGCAGGTCTGAGTGCAGGATTCTGCACCTCCGTGTGGTTTTCGGCCGTTGAAGGTGAAGTATATGCCATGTCGACCATGTTTACCTGTATGACCATATGGGCCGCCACCAAGTACTATTACATCGATGAACCGAATATGTCTAACAGGTGGCTGGTGCTTAGTCTGTTCCTGAGCGGCCTGTCAGTGGGCGTACACCTGCTTTCTATACTTTCTCTGCCTGCCGTTGCCCTGCTTGTTTACTATAAAAATTACAGGCAGCATACACTGGTCGGAGCCCTGATAGCCATGGCCCTCGGTGTAGTGGGCATCATCTTTATTATGAAGGTGGTCATCGTAGGTATACCGTCCATGTGGCAATGGTTTGAACTCAAAACAGTCAACAATTTGGGTTTACCTATCCATTCAGGACTTGTACCCACAATCCTCATAGTAGCTGCTCTTGCGTATTTTACCCTGAGATATGCCCATAATGTAGGCCACCAGCTTCTCCAGACCACTGCAGTGGCAGCTGTACTTATCGTCATAGCATTTTCGACCATTGGCGTAGTGGTGATTCGTGCCAACGCCGATACCCCCGTCAATATGAATGTACCCGGTGATGCCATGAGACTACTGCCTTACCTGAACAGGGAGCAATACGGCGAAAGACCACTGCTGTACGGGCCCGCTTACGATGCAGAACCTATTGATGTCAAAAGAACACCGCGGTACGGCAGGGTAGGAGACAAATATCAGGTCGTGGACGAAAAATTTGAATATGTCTACAACAGCCGTGACAAAATGCTTTTCCCCAGGATAGGACATACCGATCAAGGCCGTCCCGAACTTCATAAAATGTGGCGGGAAGCATTAAACGGAGAAAGCAAAGGCAAACCCGGTATGGGGTACAATCTTCAGTTTATGTTCAAATATCAGATAGGCTGGATGTATATGCGATATTTCATGTGGAACTTCGTCGGACGTCAGACAGCAGAGCAGGGATATTTCCCGTGGGATATTTCAAAAGGAAACTGGCAGTCAGGGATCGGATTCATTGATGAAAACAAGCTGTACAAAATGGACCAGTTGCCGGATGCCATAAAAAATGATGAGTCTCGAAACACCTACTACTTTTTACCCCTGATTTTCGGATTACTGGGGCTTATTTACCATTTCGTCAGAAAACGGGAGGAATTCATCATCCTGCTTATCCTCTTTGTGATTACCGGGGTAGGTATTGTCATTTACTCAAACCAGCCTCCCAACGAACCCCGTGAACGTGATTATGTACTTGTGGGCTCCTTTGTGACCTTCAGCATATGGATAGGCATGGGAGTGCTGGCCATCTATCAGTTTTTGGCTTCGAAAATGCAGGGCATCGTACCCGCTGCCATTGCGGGTCTGCTGGTACTATCCGCCCCTGTCATCATGGGCTTTCAGAATTTTGACGACCATAGCCGCAAGCATCACCAGGCCTCCAGGGATTATGCCTCAAACTTCCTCAACAGCCTCGAGCCCAATTCCATCATATTTACCTACGGTGACAACGATACCTATCCGCTGTGGTATGCCCAGGAAGTGGAAAATATAAGGAGAGATGTGAGGGTGGTAAACCTAAGCCTTATAGCTGTGGACTGGTATATAAACAAGCTACGCAGCAAGGTCAATGATTCCGCCCCCATCAAGCTTACTCTTACGGAGGAGGATTACCGCGGCAAAAACCGCAATCAGGTATTTTTTGCCAATCCCAACCAGGAAGACATGTCAGTACCCATCAATGTCTTTGAAGGTCTGAGGAGAATCAGGGATCCGCGATACACCATAGAGGACCAGACATTTATCACCACCAGAAAGTTTGCATTGCCAGTAGACCGGGAAAAGTATCTGAAACTTGGGCTGCAGCCCAATATCGACACGTCAGAATGGGCAAATGAGGTGGTATTCAGCTTCCCGTCCAATGCATCCTATTTTACAAAGGATGACCTCGCCGTCATGGATATCATTGCATCCAACTTTTACGAAAGGCCGATATATTTTGCCATAACCTGCCAGTCATCCAAACTGCTGGGTCTCAGCGATTATGTAGAAATGGAAGGCCTTGCCCTGAGAGTGTCACCCACCAAAGTCCGCAGGAAGTCCGAAATGCCTTCGATCTATGGCTTCGGGGATATTGATGAGGAAAAGGTCTACAACAACGTGATGACAAAGTGGAAGTGGGGCAATTTTGACAAAATGAAACTTTTTGTGGATAAGAGTTACATGGCTGAGGTTCAGGCTATGAAGCTGGTGATGATGCGTGCCGCTATAGAATTTGACAATAAGGGAGACAAAAAGAAAGCCGCCGAAATGGCCAATAAGTACTTTGAGGCTTTTCCTAATATGAACTTCCCTTATGATTCGGGGATTATGCCTTTTATCAGTGTACTGATCAAATCTAAGGATTTTGAATCTGCCAAAAAACATCTCCGCATTCTGGCGGATGAAACCGTGCAGTATATAAAATTTTACGAGTCTCAGACTGACCAGGAAGTATTTGATTCGTTCAGCAGCGACTACCAGTACAGGATATCCGCTGCCAGCGATATCGTAAAAAATGCATCGGAGGTAGAAGATCCGGCTTTTGCCAAGGAAATGGAAACCATGATGGCTCCTTATCTGAAGAACACACAGCCCAGCGATAAAAAATGATGCGAGTCTGTCTGGGTTCCGACCATGCGGGATATGACCTGAAATGTTACCTCACCGGCTGGCTGAAAAGATCAGGGTATGAAGTGGTGGACAAAGGTCCTTTTGGACCTGAATCCGTTGATTATCCCGACTTTGCCCACGCAGTCGCCAGTGCTATGCAAAAAAAAGAAGCCCCCCTGGGAATTCTTATCTGCGGCAGTGGCAACGGGGTCTGCATCAGTGCCAACAAACATGACGGCATCCGTGCAGCCTTGTGCTGGAATGTGGCGATTGCCTCTCTGGCCCGTCAGCATAATGATGCCAATATCGCCTGCCTGCCTGCCAGATTTATCAGCCGCAATATGGCCAGAAATATCGTTAAGGCATTTCTGACAGCGGAGTTTGAAGGTGGAAGGCACGCGGTGAGGGTTAACAAGATTCCCTGTAAATGATCATAAAACCATTACAGATATGCTGAGATACTGCAGACAAACCCATCCGGAAAATACTTTGGTCCAATGGACACTAGCCGTCTTTTTACTGCTAACTGCCCAGATGATGCAAGCCCAGTACATCAGCTCGGTCACCGTCCCTGACAAATCCAGGCCGCCCGTCATCGACGAAAAAGACCTGTCAGTCAGATATGCCAATGGTATCTCCCCCTCAACACTCAGGGACCACTTGAAAATCCTGGCATCTGATTCTCTCGAAGGTCGCGAAACCGGTAAAAAAGGCCTTGAACTGGCTGGAGATTACATTTCAAAAAATATAAGAAATCTTGGCCTCCTGCCCGGAGGTGTTGACGGCAGTTATTACCAGCCAATTGCCTTCACGTATTCCAAATGGTCATCCAATAATCTTTTTATCAACCAAAACAGGTATCGCCTGCTCTGGGATTTCATTTCACTTCCGGAAAACAATGCCTCTATAGACAGTTTTTCCTTATCGGAGGTCGTTTTCCTGGGATATGGTGTCGATGACCCCAAATACAGCGACTACAATAAAGCCGATGTGCGTGGTAAGGTAATCTTGATCAATAACGGGGAGCCGTTTGACAATAAAGGAAGGTCGGTCATCACCGGCAATGAAACTCCGTCTGCGTGGAGTACAGACATCAATAAAAAACTTATCGCAGCTAAAAAACGAGGGGTAAAACTCGTCCTTGTCATAGAGGAGGACATCAAGAAAAAACTGGAGGACAACCGCAGGAAACTGCTCGGCGGCAATCTCGAACTCGGTGACAAGACAATAGCCGTATTTGACTGGGCAAACCATATTTTTATCTCCTCCACCATAGCAAGAGATATCATCGGCAAAAACGAAAAAAAGGTCATCAAGGCCCGTCAAAAGATGTCAAAGGGAAAACCGATGTCCGTAATACTTCCGGCTATGGCCAATATTAACCAGTCCAAGGAGATGAAAGTCATCGATGGTAAAAACGTCATCGGCTATATCAAGGGTAAGTCAAAGCCTGAAGAATATGTCATTGTTTCTGCCCATTACGACCATCTGGGTCGCAGGGGAGACGAGATATTCAACGGGGCTGATGACAACGGGTCAGGCACTTCGACATTGCTGGAGCTTGCACAGTCCTGCCAGCAGGCGGTACTTGAAGGCAATGAACCCGAAAGAAGTATAGTATTCATGTGGTTTTGCGGCGAAGAGAAAGGTTTGCTCGGTTCATCCTATTATTCTGAAAACCCGGTCTTTCCGATGTCTAATACAGTGGTGGATATCAATGTGGATATGGTGGGCAGGATAGATGACAAGTACAAGGATGACCCTGATTACATCTATGTCATCGGTTCAGACCGCTTAAGTTCAGACCTTCACAAGATAAGTGAAGAAACAAATCAAAAGTATACGCAGCTAAAGCTTGACTACCAGTACAACAGTGAGAAAGATCCCAATAATTTCTATTACCGGTCTGACCACTACAATTTTGCCAAAAAGGGCATCCCGGTCATCTTTTATTTTAATGGCACACACGAGGATTATCACCGTACTACCGATGATGTGGAAAAGATAAACTTTGAAAAAATGGCAAAAGTGGGCAAACTGATCTTTCATACGCTATGGGAGCTGGCAAACCGGCCTGACAGGATTGTGGTGGACGGCGTAGTCAAATGATCTGATGCAGATACTGCTGGATGCAGGGGTTGAAAATTCCGATTTTTAATTACTTTTACCTTCAAATGAAATTGTCATGACCCTTGGCCAGTTTTTTGAAGTCGTCTCCCAAAACCCATCTATAGTAATATTCTATTTTGTGGCATTGCCGGTTACGGCCCTTTTAGCCATGCTGTTTGGCAAGGGTGAGGGCCACCTTTCCCCATGGAAATATCTGTACACTGTACTTGTGTACCTTGCCTGCATACCGGGTATATTTGCCATTACTCTCAATGCCTACATGTTTCTCTTTGAAAGGCAGCCGGTAATGCAGACCAATATCTTTACGCAGATAGCACCAGTCATATGCATGCTGATTACCTTATGGCTAATTAAACAAAATGTAAGCCTGAATGACGTGCCTGGATTTGACAAGATAGGCAGCTTGTTTTTTATTATTACCGTATTAATCAGCATGATGTGGATACTGGAGAAAACCCACATTTTTGTGTTTACCTACATGCCGTTTTACCAGTTTGTTCTGATGTTCATAGGTTTTCTGATACTGGTGCGGCTGGCGTGGCACAAGATGATGAACTGAGTATTAATTTGGCCTGACCTACAGCTTTTGAGTATAAAAAATAAAACTTTCCTCGATAGCATCCTGCCTGATGTCCACATCGTAGCAGGCTTGTCCCACTGACTCAAGTAAGGCAAACTTGATGTGGCCGTTACTGTTCTTTTTGTCCGCCTTCATGATCTCAATGAGTTTGCCACTTGGCTTGACAAACCTGGGATGGTGTCCGTAAAGACTTAAGATGGAATTGCGGATGTCAAAAAGCTCATTTTCAGAAATATTGCCCACCCTATAAGACAGGTAGGCTTCTCCCACCATACCGATGGCAATGGCTTCGCCGTGGAGCAGGGGTGTGCGGCTCTGCATCCAGTATGACTCTACCGCATGGCCTATGGTGTGCCCGAAATTCAGGATTTTTCGCAGTCCCTTTTCATTAGGATCCTGCTCAGTTACGGTTTTTTTGATCATCAGGGACTGATATATCATTTCCTCAGTATCCAGCCCATTGAAGTTTTTCTTTTTTGACAGATCTTCCCAAGTCTCTCTGTCAGCAATAAGTCCGTGCTTAAGCAATTCTGCGTATCCGCTTCTGAACTGATCAGCAGGCAGTGTCCTCAGGAAATCGGTAAAAATAAATACCCCGGCCGGGTCTGAAATGAGTCCCACCATATTTTTGTAACCCATGAAGTCTACACCGAGCTTTCCTCCCACCGAGGCGTCCACCTGGCTGAGCAGGGTTGTGGGCACCTGAATAAACCGGATACCCCTCATATAGGTAGCCGCACAGAATCCACCCAAATCACCAATGACGCCACCTCCCAGATTGATGACGAGTGACTGGCGGTCGGCACCTCCTTTTACAAGCCGGGACCAGACAAACTGGCAGGTTTCGATATTTTTATATACTTCTCCGCTTGGAATACTTATCACTTCCGCCCTTTCGGTGAGATGCTCAAATAAATAGGGGAGACAAAACTTTTCCGTGTTTTCGTCCACCAAAATAAAAACAGACGATGGCCTGACCTTTTCCAGAGACTTGCGGAATGCTGACCAGTTGTTTATGTGGATCTGATAATTCTTACAAAGTATACTTTTCATTAAACAGCTTATAAAATGAAAAAAATCAATGGCCTGTACCGATAAACGAGGATGTCATCATATTCATTTTGCGGGCAACATGGTACTTCGTCCTGATCCAGCTTTTGTGTCTGCTCCTTGAATACCCCGTTTTTTGTGACAGGCCAAATACTGTTATAAATACTAATATTTCAGTAATGAACATATGGGATTTTTAGGGGTACCAATAATGAAAATCACAGGTTAATATGAGCTTTAACATATGGTTTAACACAAAGACCAAACTTACCTTTATGACGTAAAATATTTTCAAAGTATCAATAGGGTCGACACAAATATAAATAATTAATATGTGTGACAAAAAGTTTTCGCCTCACATTAACAATTTTTCTAAATTATTCTTCCTTTAGACCTTTAGCGGACAGTGATGCTGTAGTTGTAACTGATTGGTTTTTTATCCGTATCCTTTGGCTCTGTTTTGGGTGCCGATGAAAAAGAGTACTGGTAGGATACGTACATGTTTTGGGGTGGAGACAGTTTCGGTTCCGATTCCATTTCTGTAGCCATGGCGGGCTTGCCCAGCCTGAATTTTATCCTGATGGTCCTGTGAAAGGTTACCCTGAGTTTCCGTGGATTTTTAGGAACTTCAAATTTCAACATCTTGACCACCCGGATAGACTCTTCATTGCAGGATTCGTCCAGGCCTCCTATGACCTTTACATCCGACACATCTCCCTTATGGTTGATCTCATACCGCAGGTAGACGTCTCCTTCCAGCATAAGGGCTTTGGCCTGTTCGGGATAGACCAGCTGAGCAGACACAAAAGCATGCAACTCTTTTTCTCCGCCTTTGTAAAATGGCTTTTTGATAAAGCTGTCTTCTTTTCTTTCCTTTTTCACACTATGACTTCAATATTTATTTGCCGGTATAAGTCACCCTGTAGATCACATCTGCAAAGTCATCAGAAACCAACATCGACCCGTCAGGCAGGATTTCCAAGTCTACCGGCCTGCCCCATACGTCATCTTTGTCCTGATCAAGCCACCCTTCTATAAACGGCTTTACTCCGGTGATCTTACCCCCGGCATCCAGTGTGGCTATCACAACGTCATAACCGCTTTTTTTGGACCTGTTCCACGAGCCGTGCCTTGCCACAAATATCTGGTTTTTGTATTCGGGCGGAAACATATTGCCGGTGTAGAAGGTAATACCCAATGGTGCCGTATGCGGACCCATTTTGGCGGCAGGTGGTGTAAAGTCGGTGCAGGGATGCTTGCTGCCAAATTCCGGATCAGGTACATCCCCCTGATGGCAGTACGGATAGCCAAAATCCATTCGCTCCCTCGGGGCAAAATTAAGCTCACATTCAGGCACATCATCGCCCATCATGTCCCTGCCATTATCGGTAAACCACAGTTCCCCGGTGACCGGGTGCCAGGTAAATCCTACCGTATTGCGGATGCCTTTCTGTACGATCTCAAGGCCTGTGCCATCAGGATTCATCCTGGTGATGGTAGCATAGATCGAATCAGACTCACAGATATTGCATGGGGCACCCACCGGTACATACAGTTTGCCGTCAGGGCCGAAAGCAATGTATTTCCATCCATGATGTGACTCGGTGGGGTATTTGTCATAAACCACCTCAGGGGTACCGGGATTGGCCAGTTTGCTTTCAATGGATTTTATTTTCAGAATCCTGTTTACCTCTGCGATATACAGATCTCCGTCCTTAACTGCCACACCGTTGGGCATGTTGCCGCCTTTCAAAAGGTCAAACTTCTTGTCAGCCTTGTAATCACCGTCTGTATCCTTGAGTGCATAGACTCCTCCTTCGGACCTGGTGCCAACATATAGTGTGCCTTCCGGCGAATAACAGAGCGACCTTGCATTTTTAATGTCCCTGGCATATACTTCCACCTTAAATCCTTCCGGGACCTTAAGTCGCTCGAGATGAAGCTCCGTGGCCGTTTTCTGGCCAGGTATAGATACGGGCGGATTGACCTTAAATACATACTTTGCCACCAGTAGGGCGATAAGAAGTATAGCAAGCAAGCCGATTACGATTTTTACAAATTTCATGGATCTGTTTTGTTTTTAGCTTTAGCGGAGACCAGCCTGGGCACGACTGCAAACCTGGTTCTGTTAATTGTATGTTATTATTCCGATGTCAGAATTTAAGCTGTGTAACATTGGATAAACAGTTGCGTCATAAACTCAAGCAAAATTAATAAAATTAAAATGAAAAAGTTCTTTCCGGTATTTCTGACTGCTGCTCTGATGCTTTCATCTTGCAGTATGCTCAACCAACTGAACCTGAAACCGTCTGCCCTTGAGACTGTAATGGCCCTGAGGGAAATACTCAACAGCAGTACTTTTAAGGCGGTTAAGAAACTCAGTCAGCTCAGCTCTGATGACCCTTCCAGGGCATTGCCTTCTGAATTCAAAACTGTGTTGGACGGGCTTAAAACCCTCGGCTACGGACAGGAAGTGGACAAAATCACCAAACATGTGGGCACAGCATCCGCAGTAGTGCTTAAAGAAAGCGAAAGCATAATCGCCGAATCTATCAAGGAAGTGGACTTTGGCGATGCCGTTTCTATCGTTACAGGCGGCAAAGATGCAGCTACTCAGGTACTTAAAAATAATATGAAGACCGTGGTACGCAGAAAATATGCCGAAAGGCTGGATACTGAACTGGGTAAAACCGAAGCCACCAAATACTGGCCTATTGCCGCCGGGGCATACAATATTTTTGCCAAAGACAAAATAGATTCCTCTCTTAGCAATTTTCTCGCCGACAGGGCAGTTGACGGTGTCTTCCTGGCCATCGGTCACGAAGAGCAGGAGATCAGAAAAGACTATAAGAGCCTGGGAAAAGCTGTTGTCACCAAAGTATTTGATTATTACACAAAGAAGTAAAACTGAATGAGTTTGCTGCTGCAGCAATTCATCCAATTACCAGAGGAAGTTCCGGTTGTATAAATCAGCCGGGACTTTTTTTTGCCTTACGATGTGAGGCTTAACCCTCCAAAGCCAAATAAAAATAGGACTTTCGGGGTCTTTACCTCCCATATGTGAAGATAAACTTTTTACATACTGCAGAGGCAAATTGAGTTTTTACTGATTTTCAAAATTTATTTTTTATAGTGAAGTTAAGACAGAAATTTTTTTGTGTCTTTATGCTTTTACAATAAATAATGTTTCAGAAACACACGAATTAGACTGCGTATTAATTTGGCGAAAATACTTGTTTTGTTAACAATAAATTTAGAAAAATCATATTTAGAAATATTTTTTCGAAGATATTTTAAAAAATACTTGCTAAATAGTTTTCGGTGTATTATCTTTGTGTTACTTTTACAATAAGTAAAACAATTTGGTTTCATTTGGTTAGGGTTGAGGTAGCAGTTTCTGTTACCTCATTTTTTTTTCTCCTCTTTGTTCGTCCCTTATCCCTTTGCTTTTTTGATATCCATGTAACTTTGTTGCAAACAGTTTTTTAAACCTATGAATGATTTTATACTGGAAGCTTGTGTCGAAACCCTTGGGCAGGCAGAGTATGCCCTCCTTCATGGAGCCCACCAGCTTGAGGTGTGCAGCCACCTGGAAGCAGACGGCCTAACACCCGACATTACTCTGCTGGAAAAACTGGACCCGGATCATCATCTTCCCGTTAAGCCTATGATAAGGTGCCGTGCCGGGGATTTTAACTATACCGCTGATGAGTTAACCATCATGGTTGCCAGTGTAGAGGAAATACGCTCGAGGTGCCGGGTAATCGGCTTTGTATTTGGTGCCCTTACCGTGGATGAGGACGGGCATTTGCAACCCGACCTTAAAGCCGTGAGGGCTATTTCCGAGGCTGCCCGGGGCATTCCCCTCACTTTCCATAAAGCCATAGATTTGTGTACTGACCTACCTCATGCTGTAAGACAGCTGGTCGGAATTCCAGATGTACGGTATATCCTGTCCTCGGGCGGAGCCCGCACCGCTGCGGAAGGTGCAGAAATGCTCAGTAAAATGCAACTTGCCGCAGGAAGCTCCATAGATATCATTGCCGCAGGAAAGGTCACCCGCCAAAATGTTGAAGAGCTGGCCGCAATAACAGGCCTGACCATGTTCCACGGCAGGCAGATAGTCTGACAGATATTGTAACTTTGACCAAAAATCTCATGCTAAGCTGGGAGGAATTTGAAAAAACAGACATGCGGGTGGGGACCATCCTGACAGCCGAAGTTTTTGCCAGGGCTCGGAAACCTGCCTATAAGCTCACCATAGATTTCGGTCCGCTTGGCATCAGAAAAAGCTCTGCTCAGATTACTGCCCTTTACCTTCCGGAAGAGTTACCGGGCAGACAGGTGATTGCGGTGGTCAATTTTCCCCCTAAGCAGATTGCCGATTTTATGTCGGAGTGTCTCGTACTCGGAGTACTTACAGAGGAAGGGGTCGTGCTCCTTTCACCCGACAAACAGGTACAAAACGGAACCAGGATAGCATAACAATATTCTCAATGTATCAAAGGTCTGCGACCAAACTTACGGTATTCATTCACAAGAAAAATAGTTACACAATATTTGTTCTTTTGTAACACTCCCCAAAAATAAGACCAAAGGTTAAGTTTAAAAAAAAACAATTAAATTTGACCATTATGAGCAAACAAACCAGACGCAAATTCAGTGCGAGCTTTAAAGCAAAAGTTGCTTTAGAAGCGATTAAAAATGACAAGACATTAGCCGAGTTGTCCAGGCAATTTGAAGTAAATGCAATAGTAATCTCCAGATGGAAAGCCGAATTACTG
>JAGVTV010000194.1 GCA_019136675.1 Bacteroidota bacterium | reverse complement strand
TATACAGTCCCTGAGCCGGGATGACTATCCCATGGAATTTAAGTTGTTTGACCTCGAGCCAGAAAAGTGGGACGCCCTCAAGTCTGCCCTTATCTTTAAGCAAATGTCACAGACCCTGGCGGGGAGAAATGACGATGTCGAAAACACAAACCTCCTGCATGCTCTCGGCAAAGAGGATTTTGAATTGCTGTATCCTGAGCATGAAGATATAGAAAATCCGGTAATTCCCACAGAAAAAGCGTATGCCTTTGACACACTGCTAGGCAAACCACAAAATGAAGCCGCATTTTACAAGGAGGCTATACTCAATTCCTATTTTGAAAACCGCAACAAAGGAGTCGGAAGCAATTCCTGGGCGGTACACGGATCGAAGACTGCAACAGGAAAACCTATCCTTTGCAATGACCCCCATCTTTCGCTCGGCTTACCTTCGATATGGTTTGAAGTTCATATCCACACACCGGAGTTCAATGCTTATGGTGTGTCATTTCCAGGTTTTCCGGGTATAATGATCGGCTTTAACGAGTACATAGCCTGGGGTGAAACCAATGTAGGTCAGGATGTAGAGGATATCTTTGTGATCAACTGGACAGACAGTAAAAGGACCAGATACCTGTATGACGGCGAACAGAAAGATGTCCATTACAGAATCGAAGAGATAAAGGTCAAGGGAGGCAGGACCATCATTGATACCGTAAGATATACCGAATGGGGACCAGTCTTTAACACCTCGCAGGACGGAAAACACGACCTTGCACTCCGGTGGCTGTGCCATGACCAGCCTGATACGGATGAATACAATGTATTTATCGATGCCATGAGATGCCACAATTACGCAGAGTACAAGCAGGTGACCGGTAAATACATTACACCGGCACAAAACTTCACTTTTGCCTCAAAGACAGGTGATATAGCCCTCAGGGTAAACGGCAGGTTTCCGGCTAAATATGCCAATGACGGCCGTTTTGCAGAATACGGCGACCAATCCTCCAATGGGTGGAAAACATGGATCCCACGGGACCAGAATCCTCAGATTATAAATCCTCAAAGAGGGTTTGTGGCTTCTGCCAATCAGGTAAGTGCCGACAAAACCTATCCTTATTATTTTACCGGCAAGTTTGAAAGGTACAGAAACAGGAGTGTCAACGGTAAACTGGCGTCAATGGATAAAATCACAGCTGACGACATGAAAAAGATGCAGCACAATGCCTACTCTCACAAGGCAGCTGATTTTACGGCGATGTTGCAAACCGTGGTGGACAAGACCACACTTTCGGATAACGAAAAATCAAAGTTGCAGTTGCTTACTGAATGGGACTTCCAATACAGGGCACAGTCCGAAGCTCCGGTGATCTTTGATATTTTTTATAAAAAACTTTCGGAAAACACATGGGATGAACTCATCGACCTCCGTAAAAAAATGGACCTGAACCTGCCTGAATCATGGAGACTGCTTGAGCTGATCAAAACGAAGCCGGATCACAGGTTTTTTGATATCAAAGCCACAGCTGCCCATGAGACCGCTGCAGATGTCGTCAACAAATCATTTAAGGAGGCAGTGGCCGAACTGGAAAAACGAAGATCCGAAGGCAGCAAAAACACCTGGGGTGCTTACAAGCCTCTCGACATTCACCACCTTACCAGGTTACCTGCCCTGTCGGTCACAGGTCTGGAAGCGGACGGCTGTCCTGATGCCATCAATGCCACAGGGATCTCCTTCGGTCCCAGCTGGCGAATGGTAGTCAGCCTTGAAAACGAAATAAAAGCCTACGGAGTATATCCGGGAGGACAGTCAGGTAATCCGGGAAGCCGCTACTATAAAAATATGATCGACCCCTGGATGAAGGGAGAATATTTCCCGCTGAACCTCATGGCGACCAGAGAACAATTGCTCAGGAACAAACAACAGGCAATCACCTTAAATCCCGTTAAATGAACAAACTGATCTTTGTGCCGATTCTGTTTGCGGCATGTTTTGTATTGCAGATATTCATGCCCTGGTGGGCAATGGCCATCGCATGTTTTGCAGTGTGCTATGTCATGAGGCCGGGCTTGCTGGCTGCATTTGTCGGCTCAATGCTTGCTGTAACCCTGCTATGGATGATCAAAGCCTGGTATGCCGATAGGTCGTTTGACGTGCCGGTATCCGGGATACTTGGAGCTATCTTTGGCAATCTGTCCGGCAATATGATGTATTTGCTGACAGGCCTGACCGGCGGGCTGGTGGCGGGATTCAGTGGCCTGTGCGGCACATGGTCCTCACGAATATGGCTTGCCCGGGACGCTGAAAATTAATTTCACAACAATTTTGGTAAAATTATGAAAATCATTGGCCTTACAGGGGGCATCGGCTCGGGCAAAACCACCGTTTGCAAAATTTTTGAGTCCCTTGGCATTCCGGTTTATTATGCAGACCAGGAAGCCAAAAAAATTATGACATCCAACAGGCAGGTAAAAAGCCAGGTAAAAAGTCTTTTGGGCGAAGAAGCCTATCACCCCAACGGCAAGCCCAACCGAAAATACATAGGTGACAAAGTATTCAATGACAAGGATTTGCTGGCCCGGATCAGTGCCATAGTGCACCCGGCAGTAAGGCTAGAAGCGGGAAGATGGGCAGAGAGTTTCAAGTCAGAAAACGGAGTGCCGTACGTGATTCAGGAGGCGGCCCTGCTGGTCGAAAACGGGTCCTACAAGACCATGGATGTGCTGATTGTGGTGACCTGCCCCGAAGAGACACGGATCAAAAGGGTCATGATGCGTGACAGACTTACCTACGATGATGTGGTCAAAAAAGTCAAAAGCCAGCTCCCTGAAAAGGAAAAGGTGCGGGTGGCGGATTATGTAATCATCAATGACGGCAAAAAAATGCTGATACCCCAGATCATCGACATACACAAAAAACTACTGAAACGCAACAAATAACAGAATACAGCACTTATTTCAAATATATCAGGCCGGCAAACACAAAATCAATTTAAAAATGAAAACTTTAAAAATTATTTCATTGATGCTGCTGTTTTTGGTAATCGGGCTGGTCCTGGGTCCGAGGCAAAAATATGCTCCCCCTGTACTGCTGGATACAGAATTGGCCACTCCGATGGACTCGCTGGAAGCATGGGTGTCGGCCAGGGAGGCAGCAGTGACAGACCTTAAACCGGGCAACCAGGCAGCCATCATATGGGCAGATCCTGCCAAAAAACAAAAAACCGAATACGCCCTGGTATATCTGCACGGTTTTTCGGCCAGCCATGAAGAAGGAGCACCCATACATACTGATTTTGCAAGGAGATATGGCCTCAACCTGTACCTCAGCCGTCTTGAGGACCACGGCAGGCCTGACAGCAATTCCTTTGTCCACCTGACTCCAGATAATTATCTTCAGTCTGCAGAAGAGGCCATAGACATAGGCAAAAAACTTGGTAACAAGGTTATCGTAATGTCCTGCTCCACGGGAGGGACTTTATCCGCCATTCTGGCCTCAGCCGGCGAAGACATTCATTCCATGATTATGTATTCACCCAATATCGACATATATGACCCTATGTCAGAGGCCCTTCTGTATCCGTGGGGCAAACAAATATCAGCCTGGGTCATGGACGGAGAATACAACCGGATTAAGTATGACACAACCGCCAGAAAATACTGGAATGAAATTTACCATACCAATTCACTTTTTGTCCTCAAAACCCTGATACGTGACTACATGAATGAAGAGCATTTTGCCCGTATAAAATGTCCGGTTTTCCTGGGTTATTATTACAAGGATGAAGAGCACCAGGATAAGGTGGTTTCAGTCAAAAGAATGCTGGATTTTTTTGACCAGATAGGCACCCCCGATTCACTTAAGAAAAAAATGGCATTTCCCGAGGCCGGAAACCATGTTATCTCCTCCTACGTGATGTCAAAGGACATAGTGGGACTGGAGGAAGCGACTTTCGGCTGGGCTGAAAAAACCCTCGGGCTCAAGCCCGTGCAACCTGCCCAATCAATAAAATAAGACAGTACAGGCTGGCTGGCTACAATTCATTGAATTAGATTTTTTCAAAGGATAAATTTAGCTACATTTGTCACTGTAATAAATCCGGTAACAATGGAGGACAAGATAAGCAGGCTGTTAAAGCATAAACAAAAAGCACTGCTCGGCGGCGGCGAGGACAGGATTAAAAAGCAGCACGAAAAAGGCAAACTGACAGCCCGTGAACGTGTCGAGCTGCTGATGGACCGCGGCACTTTTGAAGAAATCGGCATGCTCAAGGAGCACCGGTCGTACGATTTTGGCATGGAACACCAACAGTTTCCGGGGGATGGTGTGATCACCGGCTTTGGCAAAATAAACGGCAGGCTGGTATACGTTTTCTCACAGGACTTTACAGTATTTGGAGGAGCCTTATCAGAAACCCACGCCCAGAAAATTTGCAGAATCATGGACCTTGCGGTCGAAAACGGAGCACCGGTCATAGGTCTCAATGACTCCGGAGGTGCCAGGATACAGGAAGGCGTAGACAGCCTGGGAGGTTATGCTGATATTTTTTACCGCAATACCCTCTCATCAGGTGTGATACCGCAGATATCAGCCATTATGGGCCCTTGTGCAGGAGGTGCGGTGTACTCACCGGCCATTACGGATTTTGTGGTCATGGTGGAACAGACCTCCTATATGTTTGTCACGGGCCCCAATGTA
>JAGVTV010000063.1 GCA_019136675.1 Bacteroidota bacterium | reverse complement strand
GAATTTTTAACATATATCTTTCCTGTCTCTCCATCTACTCCGATAGTGCCTCCATAACGGTTTTCGTCCAGCCACTTCCGCAGGTCTGCTATCAACTGTGACTGTGAATGGTAGGAACCAGAACAAAGCCCTGGAGCAAGACAATAGCCTAATTCAAAAAAGGCGGGGTCCGCAGCAAAATCAACATAAAAAGCCGATCCATCAGGCTTGCTAAATTTAAATCCCTGTAAAACCTGGCCTCCCGGCGGACAAACATCATCGGGAGCACTTATTTCTGTATCGAAGAGCATCACAGGGTCGATCCCTGCAGGCAGGTATGGATCATAAAATCCCTGGCACCTGTCACAGCCATTTGGCACAGCATCGTGGTCATCATCCTGATGGTCATCAAATCCCCTGCAAACATCATACTCGTTACATACTCCGTCCAGGTCATCATCTGCCAGCTTGGTACCGGACACACACCTGCATGACGCATCATATACATCACCCATGGTACATTTGTCTCCATCATCGCAAGGATTGCCCACTATACAATTTGAATTGGGGGTTTTAACGACATAGGTACAACCCCCACACGTGATCGTAACACTGAAGCCTATTTTCAGGCTGGCGACCAGATATGGAACAGTATTACCGGTAATAGTCGGGTCACTCCACTGATATTTTGGATTATCACAATCGTCAATGGTAAATACTGTAACCTTGTAGCCGGCAGGTTTTTGACCCAGATTGGTTACGACAGAAGTAACATTGTTACTGCCATATGCAAGTGTTACGGCACTGATTCTGGTGTTTTTTATACTAATGGACCGTGTATCAGGTCCGGCACAGGAAGGTCCATTGTTACCGTCAAGATACACAGATGTCAGGTCCCATCCTTTATTGACCGCCCAGGCATAAAAATCGCTGGCAAACTTTTTCGTCGTCCTCTTTTCAGGGCTGCATGCGGCACCATTGGATTTTTCGCAATACGGAAAATTAAATCCCGGCTGGCCCGCCAGGTTATAAACAACACTATCCAATGTATACAAAACATTTGTGAGGTCCCTGTCAGAGAAGGAGGTTATGTTTATACAGTGATCAAAAAATGGTTTTGGGACAGGTTTATAATCTAATATGAAAAGACTTGTACACTCAGCACAGTCGCATATGCCATCGCCATCAGAGTCCTTATTAAGGCAGTCACATACTCCGTCTCCATCGAGGTCGGCATTTTGCGGTCCGCACTCGCACTCTTTATCATCACAGATCCCGTTATTGTTGTTATCTGCATTCGGATTTGGGGGCCATACGCAGTTGCAGTTTTCATCGATGGTACCATTTACCGGCAGATAACAATTATTGCCGGCAGGGGGCGGCGGACAGGGGCTGCCAAAGATGCAATTCTGATTACCGGCAATGGCAGTTGATGTGCAGCCATTGGCACACGTAACGGTCAGGCCATAGCCTTGATTGGTCCCTCCATAGATCGTATTTCCGGTGCTTCCGTTGCTCCATAGATATACGGGCTGAGGACAATTTGAAACACTCGCTGTATATTTATAACCCAGCACCCCGAACGGGGCACCACTGCAACTGAAATCAGAAAAGTTGGTCTGAGAGACAAAGTCTTGATATTTACTTGACACATGGTCCCATCTGTACCTCGAGTTGACAATATACAATTTATCGACACCTTGTCCGCATGGCCCATTGGTATAATTTGAATGTAAGGTGCCGGCATCGACATTATTGTTTAACCAGGTGGTAAGGTGGCTTTTTAAATTGGTTAAGGATGGAATATCAGAGGGGCAAGGGTTCTTTACAAGTTTTATATTGTCAATGTAACTAAGCCTTAAGTCACCGGATGCATTATTCCTTATTCGCAGATATATATTGTCAGAAGTAGCACTAAATGAGGCAGATACAACTGTATTAATCAGGTTATTATAATCTGTGTTAAATTTAAATGTTTTAACAGGAGTATAGGTGGTCCCATTTTTTGAAACTTCAAAGACAATTGAATTTCCTGCTATATGGTTTACAGCATAAATATTAAAACTCATCTCCAGGTTTGAGCCCTGGCCCACGGTAACCGGAGGATTGGTGTACAAGTTTGAATTTGATGTGTTGGATTTAAGCCTTATGGATTGCCCGGTGCCACCTGTAGATGAAATCAAAGTGGAATAAGGAGTTTCAAGTTTCCAGAGACCCCACCCATTTGAAAAATTTTCATTTATGATTGTTGTGGATGCTCCATAACAATATGGAAATGTAAAACCAGGCGTAGAGGAATTGAGCTCGACTACTGAACCGTCCGGTTTTGTAAGATGGATTGCATTGAGCGAGGTTGTATTTTGGTTTGGTTGGGTAAGAAGATCGGCAAGGTCAATACAGTAATTGCACATTCCGGCTCCGGTTTTTTCAGAGGTTATGTTTATGCTAACGGAATTGCAATCCACTTGATCACAAATACCATCGTGATCAGAGTCGATATTAGAAAAGCCAAAACATGGATCATTGTAGTCACATAAGCCGTCGCTATCGCTGTCAGGTTTTGGTACTGGCTGCGGACAAACACCTGAGGCAGTACAGATACCATAATGCAGACAGGGATCAGGGCCTGTACAGGGGGTCCCTACAATACACTGGCAGTTGTTTCCGTACATTCCAACATAAGAACACCCATTACTGCAGGTTACAGTCACTTTATAACAGGCATCGGGGTCAGGTATATAAATACTGGATGATGTCTGGCCACTGCTCCATAAATAGGTAGCAGGTTTACATGATGACTCAACTATCGGCGATAATATATAATCCAGGTCAGTAGCCTGATGACACGATTGCTTCTCAAACACATAGTCCGTTCGGACTACACCATCCTCAAAAGAATGAATTTCCTTTTCATAGGAGATCATTTCTGCTTCCGAGTCAGTAACAGTAAAGTTAATGCAGTCAAATCTTCCCCCATTCCTTTGAGTATTACAATTGCACGGCCCATCCATACTGGCAGACCCTGATATGTTATTTTGCAAAAGCCAATCGTTAAAATCAACTGCCAGATCAAATACAGGCCGTAATCCGGTGCATCCCGTAAATGTGGGCGGAACCGGACTTCCCAATGAGGAAATACAGTATGGAAAATGAAATCCAGAGACATTTCCATCTAAAACAATTATCTGCCCCTGGTATTTTATTTTTAAATTGTTAATATAGAAAAAATTTTCCGATTCATCCGCCACAATGGAGCAATAATCACATAATTCCTTCGGCTTGCTTAATAGTTGAATCGGCACGGTCACCTTGGGGGTTCCCTGGCAGTCGCAGGCCGTATTAATTATTTTATCATTTTCTGTACAATCGTTAAAATCGTTGCATGGTGTACCTACCTTACATCTTAAATCTAACAAACAAGTTGACACACAACCTGTAGTTACTTCTTTAACTTCCACCTGATACAAAATGGGTTGCAGGGAGTTAGCATAATAGGTTGTTTGATTGGTTACAGCTATTATTTGGCCGTTGAGACGAATCTCGAATCTGGAGCCATAAAAGGAAGGAGTGGTCTCAATTTTTGCACCCAGGTATGGACTATAAATAGGGCTGCAGCTTATGAAAAACTGGTTGTTTATCGATCCGTATTGCAGCCCTTCAATCAGAGTCTGGTTTTCCGGACTATTTGGAAAGCCTGGCGTGGATTGCCCTCCGCCACCACAAGACCTGACTTCCCAGTTTGAAGCTTCGTTCCAATCCTGGCCTTTAACAAAAGCAAATGTCTTATCATATATTGCCGGTGCTGACCCTAATCTGACTGTACGGGGAGAATTATTATATTCATAGTTTGATGTTATCCAGATCAGTGAATGCTGGAGATTAAAATTCAGGTCTCGTATCTGTATGGCGTCACCAAAATTACGCATAGGTATATATTTGTTCCACTCTGTACCAGAAGGGTCAGGTGCACATGTGTAGCCGGGGTTAACCTGATCCGGACAAAGAGAGTATTTTATCAGACAAGGGTCATTAAAAGGAATCTGCCAAAATCCAGGCCCGCCGGTCTTATTGTCATTTGATGGATTAATCAGTGGATTGACTGTATTATTACTGTATATAAGTATTATGGTGCCTGCGGGCACATTGCTGAAACAGGAACCAAGTCGAATATGACCAGGTTCATTTCCTACTTCTGCATCAGAAAAGTTATTGTCGTCTATTATATATCCTTCGAGATTAACAAATTGCTGGTTTCCCTGGCCTACGGCGATAAGCTCAATATATTCCGGATTGGACCAGGTAATATTTCCGCAACCCTGGCTGATTTCATTAAAAAATACTTTTCCATTAGGGAGCTGGCACGCTTCAGGAGAGCTTCTTTTTGAAGATGCATCTTTATATGTGAAATATTCGGGAGTACTGTAACCACCGTTTTTAAATATGAACGAGTTGCTCGAAGCCTTTACAACAGCAAAATAATCACGGCCCTTCGTAAGACCAGGATGATCTGATAGCAATACATAAGAAGTAGTATAAGATTTGTTTACCAGAACAGGTGAATTAAAAGAAATAATATCCTGGTAATTGAGTGCTTCATTGTTTTCGAATACAGAGAGTTCGTACTCTACAAGCCCGGACCCTGATGTCGTGGCATCCAGGATATGGTATAAGGTAATGATGGGTTAACTGAAGGATGTCTTAG
>JAGVTV010000001.1 GCA_019136675.1 Bacteroidota bacterium | reverse complement strand
TGACATGGATGGTGACCTCGACCTTGTGATGGATAACTACCATACATCACGAATAGACTGGATGACCAATGACGGCAAGGGCAACTACAGTTCTGTAAAACAGTTGCTCAAACCTAAAATTAATCAGCTTTCTTTTTTCGCAGTGGATTTTGATGAAGACGGTGATATGGATATTTTTACAGACCATGATTTTTCAAACGAAATTTATTACCACGAAAACGAGGGAGACCTTACTTATAAGACACCCGTCCTTGTTAAAAATAACTATGAAGTCAATGGCTTTAGCTTTATGGCTGCTGAGGACTTTGACCTTGATGGTAAAAAAGAATTAATTGTGTCCAATCCCGGTATGAGAGGAATCTTGTTTTATAAAAAACTTTCAAATAATACCTTTGAAGAATCTGTGAAATACAATTTCATGAGCAAAGGGGGCCACCGGTTTACAGTAATTGATTTTGATCAGGATGGTGATAAGGATATTATCGGCCAGGGAACCAACGGGGGATTCAATTTTTTTGAGAACGAGGGTGCCGGAAAATTTGAAAAAGCCCGCACCCTAATGACCTTTGGAGCCAATCAGTACGCTTCATCTTTTGATATTGGTGATGTGGACGGAGATGGTGATTACGATATAATTACAGGCAGGTATGGATTTTATACTACTTTATTTTACAATGACGGAAATAATTTTTTTCCCACCAGCATAACCATCGACATAAACAAAAATGTCAATTTTGCAGACGTTTATTTTTCTGATGTTGACGGGGACGAAGACCTGGATATCGTGTTGGATAGTAAAATCGGAACCGGCAATAATGCTGAGCATGCCGGCTGGTATGAAAATTTCGGTGCCGGACAATTCAGTAAGTTTAAAGCAATTTTTACAAATGACCAATTGCCTGACATGATCCTGCCAGTGGATATTGATGGGGACGGAGATGAAGATTATGTCTCCAAGACCTACTCCAAGCTTAACATGTATTACAAAAAAAACCTCTACAATAGTCCTTCGGTGACTGGCCAGATATTTCAGGATGAGAATTCCAATGGCATAAAAGATGCCGGTGAAAAACTGCTTTTATATCAAAATCTGCTGAAAATAAACCCGGAACCGGTAGCCCATATCATCTCTGAAACTGAAGGATTTCAGTATTATGTAGATGCAGGATATTATACCTTTAAAATAGATACGGGTGTATGCTGGTCACTGACCACTCCAAAATCAGCTTATGCTTTTCAAATAACATCCGGCAATGTATCCGGTGTTGATTTTGGGTTGAAGAAAAAAAGTAATGCAGTCCATATTAAGTCATACTTGACCTCATCGCCCACAAGGTGCGGATTTACCATCCCCTTCAGGCTCAGTACAGATAACACAGGCTGCAGCGGATCCCCGGCAAAGGTGTCTCTCATCCTTGACAAGCTGGTATCTTTCAGGGAGGCAAGCCCGGCACCCTCACTGATTTCTGGCGACACTCTTTGGTGGGACATTGCCATGCTGGAGGCTGAAGGAAAACACAATGTCTCCTTTAAAATGGAAATTGCAGGCGTGGAATTTCAGGGAGATACGATCAATATGCCGCTGATAAGTTATGTTTTTAATGAGGACAACCAGTTGGTTCCCTCAGATACTTTTAATTTTACATCTGTAATTAATTGCAGCTATGACCCAAATGATAAATTAAATTATCCTAACCGGGGTGGTAAGAATTATACGCTTTCTGACGAGGAGCTATTTTATGTCATAAGATTTCAGAATACCGGAAAAGATACCGCATTTACCGTAGAACTGAGAGATACCCTTAACGCAAACCTGGACCTCAGGACATTGCGGACTATAGAATCAAGCCATGGTTTTTCAGCCAAATACAATTACGCTGACCGTGAGTTTAGGATCAGGTTTGACAATATTCTGCTACCTGACAGCACTACCAACGAAGCCGCCAGCCATGGTTTTTTTGCATTTGTGGTCAAGCCATTTAAAAAGTCTTATAAAAAGGTTGCAGTCCTTAATAAGGCCGAAATATTTTTTGACTTTAATCCACCGGTTAAAACCAATTCGACCCTAAACACACTGGTAGATTATTTTTCCTGCACTGACTCTATAGGTCCTCAGGGACAAAGCATTCCGCCCATGAAAGTAATTGTTGCCGATGCCACAGATCCCTGCCAGACGGAGTCATACGGGCAGGTGGTGTTGATTCCCGAAGGAGGAATACCACCGTATTTCTTCCGGGAAACTACATTTGCGGATTCCTTGCTTGTGGATAGTCTGAATGCCGGCCCGCTGCTCTTTTCAGCCACCGATAGCGGCAATTGTCTTGCTGTTTCTGATTCAGTTGTGATTATCTTGCCGGAACCATTGGAAATGACTATTCAGGTCAAGGATACGGTCTGTTTTGGTGAGTCAGCGGAATTTACCTACCATGAGGTAAAAGGAGGAACCCCTCCGTATCTGTACCAGGTGGACGAGGAGGATATAGCACAGTCCACTGTTTCCGCAGGCACTCACCGGTTTTCTGTTTCGGACCGGAACGGATGCCAGGCTGATACCACAGTCCATATCCTGGAGTTGCAGGAAATCATGGAGACTCATTCGGTGCAGCTTCCGGCTAGCCTGACCTCTGCGACAGGAAATATAGTACTGGATTCTGTTTCAGGAGGAAAGCCACCCTACAGTTATGTATGGTCCTCGGGTGCAATAAACGATTCATTATACAATCTCATGGCAGGCATTTATACGGTGACTATTACAGATGCCGCAGGCTGCCGTTTGATCAGGGAGTTTGATCTCCTGGGGCCGTTGGCTACAATCGAAGCTGGCAACAGTCCTCTGGAAGTATATCCAAATCCATTTTCAAACTTCATTACTGTTTCGTGGCTGGAACCAGAAGATGCCCCAACCAGTGTGGCATTTCTTAACATGGACGGAAAGAGCTTAAAGCAAGTTGACACCAGGACGGATGCAGGACGATTTACCCTAAGTGATACCTTTGACGTACCCGCTGGAATTTATTTTCTGAAGGTGTCAAACAAAGCAGGAACGTGGTTTTTTAAAATGTTGAGAGAGTAGTCCGGAGCCTCCATACCCGGAGTTATGTGCTTATATAGTGTTTGCTTTTAAGTTTGGCCACCATATTAAGTATGATTATTCTGTAATATTCACCTCCTTACGAGACAGAATGGTGTGTTATGGTTTGAATTGAGATGCGGGGGTTGTTTATAAATTATTTTTCCGGGATATGTAAAACAATCCGGAAGAGAAGTCGTTATTTGCTTGAAAGTTTTTTTGGTTCGCCAATTTTCGTAATTTTGTCACAAACAAACCTCAGTCATGAGCGTAATAGACTTCGCCAGGGTAATAATATACCGATTTCACGAAAAAGGACTTGAAATATTCCTGATTAACAATGATATGGAGCAGGATGCAGAAATCTGGAAGATCCCTAAAGGTCTTACTTCATCCATTCAGGAAGGTGACAGGTTGAGGACTGTTATAAACCTTGACCCTACAGAAGACGAGGAGGGCAGGACCATACGCACCGTTGCCATCGAGGGTGACTGGCACGATATACCCAGTATAAGGGGTATGCTTAAGCACGATGTCAAACTTGTCAAGGCCATCGTAAGGGAAAATCTCCCCGGGAGCGAAAAAGGCACCTACTTCGCCATCAAGGAGGCTTTCCGCAAGGTACTGCCTCACGAATACAAGGCCCTCAAAGAACTCAGGGAGATACTTTTTGACAGAAATTCTATAACCAACATCTGATAAACTATGGATCGTCCAAGGCCCGAAGATTGTTGTCTGTCAGGCACGGATTTTCATTTGGAGGGTGAGTGTTCTGTTTACCATGGTAAGGTCAGGGACGTATATGGAGTAGACGACCGCCTCATCATGGTGGCCACGGACAGGATCTCAGCCTTTGACCATATTTTACCCAGGCCCATCCCGTACAAGGGCCAGGTTCTCAATCAGATTGCGGCTCATTTTTTACAGGCAACATCAGACATAGTTCCTAACTGGCTTCTGGCCACTCCGGATCCTAATGTTTCTGTTGGCGTCAGGGCCGTACCTTATAAAGTAGAGATGGTGATCCGGGGCTACCTGGCAGGTCATGCCTGGAGGACATACAAAAGCGGAGGCAGGATACTTTGTGGTGTGACCCTGCCTGAGGGGCTGAAAGAAAACGATGCCCTGCCACAACCTATCATCACACCGACCACCAAAGCATCCGAGGGCCACGATGAGGATATATCTGCAGAAGAAATCCTGCATTCTGGTCTGATAAGCCATGACGAATGGCAGATTCTGGTGAAATACACCAGAGCCTTGTATGACGCTGGAACCAGGATGGCCCGGGAACGGGGACTGATACTGGTTGACACCAAATATGAGTTTGGTAAGGCAGGAGACCGTATCGTGTTGATTGATGAGATCCATACGCCGGACAGTTCGAGATATTTTTACTCAGACGGATATGCGGACAGACAGCAAAGAGGGGAGCCTCAGGTCCAGCTCTCCAAGGAGTTTGTCAGGGAATGGCTTATTGCCAATGGCTTCCAGGGTAAAGAAGGCCAGAAAATGCCTTATATGCCGGATGAATTTGTATGGGAAATATCAGACAGGTATATCCGATTGTACGAACTGATTACCGGGCAGACTTTTGTTAAGGCAGATACTTCAAATATCCACAACAGGATAGAATCCGGCATCAGAGTATGGCTGTCAGGTAAGTCCTGATAGAGTATGGGGTAAATATTACTTAAAAATAGGCTGGAAATAAAAAAGCCCGTGTAAGACGAAAACACGGGCATTACTCAATTTAATAACCAAAACTCATATACTCTTTATATTCCAAATACTGTGCCAAATATTTTTACATAGTTTAATATGAGCATATGTACCTGAAAATTTTTTCTGATCATGCGAGCAAGTCCGGATAAAAAAAATTGCCCGTGACGTTTCACGAGCAATTACGAATTTTACAATTTAATAACCAAAACTTACACAGCACAAAGATAATACATATTATTTAAATAAATGATATATTAATTGATAAAAAATATATAATTTTATTTATAAATTTGTAAATAACAGATAATGAAGATAAAACAAATATATATTAATATATATGTAATTTAATTTTTAAATATTTTTAATTGAAAACCAAAGTTTTAAGTTCTGATTTATTAAAAGCTACCTGAATTTACATTGTAAATCGGGAGAAAAAGTTATAATTTAAGTGTGATTATCTCTTGCTAACAGCTTAACCACTCGACCCGACATCTGTCGGAAGCATAAACATTAAAAGCAATTAAAAGCAGCATGTCATCTAAACTTCAGCCTCAGCGGCATATTTCCGCAGGATCCTCAGGGCCCGAAGTGTATTCCATCTGGAGGGCTTGCCGGCTTCTTCCATTGTTAAGTGGACTTTTCCTGAGTATGGGGCATTCAATTTCCACCTTCCTTCCTTATTTCTTTTACTTATGATGATTTCCAGTGCATCTCTCATTCTGGGGTCATAGGGCGTGGATGAGGTCGCAAAATGGTCCAGAGCCCGCATTATGTCATAAAACCATCTGCAAGGATATGGAAACTTCAGGAACCTGGGACTGATGATAAGGCCCGTACGGTCAGACTTATACAGCCTGTGCATAAGAAGAAACTCAGTGCCGCATTCAGCGGATTTTAGCATATCATCCAGACGGTAGGTATAACCATTTTTCCGGTAGCTTTCTATGCCTTCCAGCACGGAGAGGGTGGAGTGTACCGAACTGTGGCGGGCACCCTGGCGGTTATACCTGCAGTTAAAGCCGCCATCAGGGAGCTGCTGGCTAAGCGTAAAATCCACTATGGAATGCAGTTTGCAGGCGTCAGCTCCAAAATAGCAGGCGTAATTGAGAAACATTCCATTGATACAGACATCACTTTTGTGTATAGAACTGGCAGGGTTGACACCACCGTCACGTTCTTTGACGGTATCAAGCAGCATATCTACACTGCCGGTGGCGGCAGGGTGGTCCCCGGGAAGGCCGAGATGCTTGAGGTCCAGCAGGGTATAGTGAGTCGAAATCCATTTGACAGCATAAAAACCCTCACCCCAATGTAGGTCTGGACGCTGGGCTTTGAGAAGTGTGTGTCCCCATCCTTCAGTGGCGATCCTCGCCCTCAGGGCCGGCCTATCAATATCCAAAAGATCTTTATTAGTCTGCCAGGCTATGGACACATCCCCATTCAGGAGCCAGTCCATGATTTGAGGAGAGACGGTGGCAGAATTTTCAGGCTGTTCCATGATCGTTGGGGCTTTGGTTAGCGGTGGTGTAATCATATATATAATGCGTAAATCCGAAGCAAGGTTGCAACAGCACAAGCCGGATTCCAGAAACACATCCTGTGTGAGACCCATTCAAGCCGTGTGAGGCTGATACATTATTGTTATTATTAATATTAATTATACCTGCGTTAATTTTTTATACTAAAGACATTACATTTATTTATATGTATTATGTGCTATTTGTCATTAATTGACATATATACTTGATAGTAATCTAAAATACATATATATTTGCATAATATTTAAAACCAACCTGATAGCAGCGACCGTCTGCAATTTTTACCAAAATCAGCCATTTTTCGGGTTTTTGTAATCAAATTATTTACAATGTGTAACACATTTGATTACACCAATCAACAAATTAAAAAAAAATATTATATATTTTATTAATTTTTTGGTAAAAAGTGGGAGAAAGTGGGAATTGAATCTATCTTTGCCTCAACAACCAACTTAAGGTGTGAAACAGTATAGGTTCACCGGAGAATATGAATGTAGGCTTGATGCCAAAGGAAGGCTTAAATTGCCAGCGGCAATTATTAAGCAGATCGGAGGCGACGAAAATCTCAGGTTTACAGTCAACCGTGGATTCGAAAAACACCTTATGTTGTATCCCAATGATGTTTGGGAAATGAAGACGAGAGAGATAAACCAACTCAACATTTACAGTACACAGCAAAGACAAGCAATCAGGTATTTTTACAGAGGTGCTACTGAGCTTGAAATGGATGCAGCGGAGCGGATTAACCTGCCTGGCAGTCTGTTGGAGTATGCGGGCATAGACAAGGATGTCGTTTTATTTGCTTACCAAAACCAGATAGAGATCTGGGCCAAGGAAAAATACGACGATATGATGGGTCAGGAGCCGGATGAATTTGCAGCCATTGCAGAGGAAGTATTCAGCAGGATCAAACCTCTGGATAATCCCGATGACAGTAGCCAATGAATCCATACCATGTATCTGTACTGCTGAGTGAAAGCATAGATTTCCTCAATATCCGGCCGGATGGAATCTATGTTGATTTGACTTACGGGGCCGGTGGACATTCCAGATCGATTTTAAACAGGCTAAATGCCAAAGGGCACCTGTACGCTTTTGACCAGGATTCTGATGCCATTGCCAATGCCATTGATGACGGACGGTTTTCCCTTATACAGGCCAACTTCCGGTACATCAGGCGGTTTTTGAGGCTGGAGGGCATCCGGGAGGTGGATGGCATCCTTGCTGACCTGGGGGTTTCCTCACATCAGTTGGATGAGCCGGAGAGAGGGTTTTCCTATCGGTTTGATGCTCCACTTGATATGAGGATGAATACAGACTCAGATATCACGGCGGCGACCATCCTGAGGACATACAGCGAAGATAAATTGACAGACATTCTGAGCAGGTACGGTGAGGTGAGAAATGCCAAAACACTGGCAAAAGCCCTTGTTACGGAAGCGGGTATGGCAGGTATCCGGACTACCACAGAACTCAACAGCATCCTTGACCGGCATGCGATGGGGCCCAGGCAAAAGTACTTCTCCCAGGTTTATCAGGCTCTGAGGATGGAAGTTAACGATGAGGCGGGGGCTCTTTGTGAGATGCTTGAGGAAGGATACCGCATATTAAAACCCGGAGGGCATTTTGTGGTGATCACTTTTCACAGCATCGAAGACCGGATTGTCAAAAATTTCTTTAAAACCGGAAATCCTGAGGGAGAGGTCGAAAAGGATGATTTCGGCAACATTTACCGCCCGTTCCGGCTGGTAAACAAAAATGTGGTAGTGGCAGGAAGTGAAGAACAAAGGTCTAACATAAGGTCGAGAAGTGCGAAGTTGAGAGCAGCAGTAAAATTGTAAAATATTGATAATCAAATAATAAATAAGTAATAACCATTTTCGATGACTAGTTTCCAGGATAAGAAATCTACAATATTTAGACTGAAATGGGTCGAATGGATTTTTGTCAATTTGCCGTTTGTATGCTACCTGGCTTTGTTGGGTGTGATATATATCTCCAATGCCCACGCTTCAGAAAGGGCGGTCCGTAGGATCGAGTCGCTCAAGGAAGAGGTTAAGCAGACCAAGTGGAAAGCACTTAACATCAGGCAGGAGGTGATGCGGGGTAGCATACAATCGCAGATTGAATCAAGGGTACAGGGCACAGGATTGTTGCCGGCGACAGAGCCGCCTTTCAAAATTGTGGCCCAGAAAACAAAAAAATGACAATGTAGTCTCATGGACAGGAAGAAGGAGTTGCTATGGCGGGCTTATCTGGTGATGTTTTTCTTCGTGGTGGCCACGCTGGTGATCCTGTTCAGGATATTCAACATAAGCTTTATCGAAAGAGAAAAGTGGATACAAAAAGGAGAGGCAAACGTAAAATGGCGGGTGGTGGATGCCGACAGAGGTAACATCTACGCCGAAGAGAGTAATCTTTTGTCTACTTCTCTGCAGTTCTTTGAGGTTAGGATGGACATGAGTGTGATACGCAAGGAGGACTTTAACAATGGCCTGGATTCGCTGTCACTGTTTCTGAGTCAGTTTGACCCGGACTTCATCAGGCAAAAATCTGCCGGTATGTGGAAGTCCGAACTCAAGGCAGCCCGTAAAAAAGGCAATAAGTATTTCTTTATCGCCAGGGGACTGGATATTGATGCATACAACAAACTGTGCAAGGCACCTATACTACGACTTGGCAAATACCGAGGAGGCATGGTGACTTCCAGATACGGAAAACGCGTAAAACCCTATCAGGAACTGGCTTCCAGGACCATAGGGGTAGACCGCGAAAATGCCGACAGGGTAGGATTGGAAGGGTATTTTGACAAATTTCTAAAGGGTGATACGGACCAGCGACTGATGAAGCGGCTTTCGCCGAATGAAGACATCTGGGTGCCGGTTTATGATCCTTCTGAAAATGAGATACGCCGGGGTGATGATGTGTATACCACCATTAATGTAGACATGCAGGATGTAGTGCATCACGAACTGCTCAATGCCCTGAAGCACCACAATGCCGAAGGCGGAGTTGCCATACTGATGGAAACCGGCACAGGTGCCATCAAGGCAGTTTCAAATCTTACAAGGGCAGGCGACAGTTCGTATTACGAAATATACAACCAGGCTGCAGCCCGCCTCAGCGAGCCCGGATCTACCATCAAGCTGGCTACCATGCTGGCCGCCATGGAAGACGGATACACTAATACTGATACGGTTATTGATGTCAATTACGGGGCCAAGCATTTTTCGGACCGCACGATGCATGACTCCGAGAAGCATGGCAAGAAGTTTATGACTATGTCAGAGACCTTTGAACTTTCGTCCAATGTCGGGGTGGCAACAATAGCCAATGACCTTTACAACTCCAGAGACGGCCGTAAGCTGTGGGTCAATAGGCTCAAACAGTTTGGCCTTAACGAGCCATCAGGCATCGACCTGAGCGGTGAGGCCAGACCGGAGATCAAGGACCCTGTCAAAGATAAAGACAAATGGTACGGTACCACCATCCCCTGGATGGCCCACGGTTATGAGCTCATGCTGACACCGCTACAGGTACTTAATTTTTACAACACAGTAGCCAATGATGGCAAAATGATGAAGCCCTACCTCGTAAGTGAGATCAGGAAAGGCGATGAACTCCGGAAAAAATTTGACCCGGTGGTCATGAAGCAGAGCATAGCCAAACCCGAAAACATAGCCAGAGCTAAAAAAATGATGGAAGGTGTGGTGCTCAGAGGTACAGGCAAGATAATCAAATCCGAATATGTGACCATTGCCGGAAAGACCGGTACAGCAAAAACCAATTACGCATCCAAAAACGAGTATGCAAGATACAATGCGAGTTTTTGCGGATACTTTCCCGCTGAAAACCCAATGTACACCATGATAGTGGTTGTATATGAGCCTCGTGCGGGAGTGTATTACGGAGGATATGTGGCAGGTCCGGTTTTTAAAAATATTGCCGAAAAGGTGTATGCCCTGAAGACCAAGCAGGTCAGGTCACTTAACGATTCGCTGTTTGTAAGTACTGGCCTTCCAGGAAACTCTTACGGCAACGGCGGTGACTTCCGTAAGGTTTTCGATTTCCTGGGTGTGAAGTATGACGGCAAGAAAAGTGTAGAATGGGCATCCGTAAAAAATGACAAGACTGAAATGCAGATTTCAGAAAACAAAATAAAAAAATCACTGGTCCCTGATGTCACAGGCATGGGAGCCAGGGATGCGGTCTACCTGATGGAAAGTGCCGGACTTAAGGTCCGGGTTCAGGGAGCAGGAAGGGTGGTAAGGCAATCCCTGCCACCGGGTACCAGGGCAAACGGACAGCCGGTAGCTTTGGTGCTCAATTAAAAAGATTAAACATAACACTTTGAAAGCAAAGAAGTTATCAGATATTATCCCCGGAGGTTTTGAAATCAGGATCGAGGGTAAAACGGGGATGAAGATTGAAGGATTGAGTATTGATTCCAGGCAGGTGTCTGAGGGATATGTGTATGCAGCTTTTAGGGGCACGGCTACCGACGGGCACAAATTTATAGACCAGGCCATTGACAAGGGTGCATTTTGTATAGTATGCGAAGAGGTCACGGAACTGAAAAAAGGAATCACCTATTTGGTTACCGACAAGGTCAGAGAGCTTACAGGGTTGATGGCAAACCTGTTTTTTGAGAAGCCTTCGGAAACTGTCAGCCTGGTAGGAGTCACTGGTACCAACGGCAAGACAACGGTGAGCACACTGCTTTATCAGCTGTTTTCGGCGTTCGGGTACAAATGCGGCCTGATCTCCACCGTGGAAAACAGGATAGGGGATGAGGTGGTTCCGGCTACCCATACGACCCCTGATGTGATCTCCGTGCATAGACTGATAGCCGGGATGAGAGACAAGCAGTGTGAGTTTGTTTTTATGGAAGTCAGTTCACATGCCGTTGACCAGGAAAGGATATCAGGGCTAAAATTCCGGGGAGCTTTGTTTACCAATCTGACTCATGACCATCTGGATTATCATAAGACAATGCTTAATTATATAACGGCGAAAAAAAAGTTTTTCGATCGTCTTCCGGCAGATGCTTTTGCCATAACCAATGCAGATGATAAAAACGGGCCTGTGATGCTTCAAAACACCAGGGCCCGCAAGATCACCTACGCACTCAAAAGCATGGCCGACTATAAAGTAAGGATTATCGAATCTTCCGTGCAGGGGCTCGACCTCAGGATCAACAATCGGGAAGTACACTTCAGGCTCATAGGCGAGTTTAACGCCTATAATCTTTGTCTGGTGTATGCAACTGCTATTGAACTGGGCATGGAAAGCGACGATGTGCTTGCCATTCTGAGCGGACTGAGAGGGGCTGAAGGAAGATTTGAGAGGATTATCGACCAGAAAACCGGTGTTTGTGGCATAGTGGATTATGCCCATACCCCCGATGCTCTTGAAAATGTCCTGGAGGCCATCAGGAAGGTCAAAGGCCATGCCAATCAGATCATTACGGTGGTGGGTTGTGGTGGTGACCGGGATACCTCCAAGAGGCCTCTGATGGCAAAAGTAGCGGCAAACCTGTCAGAGCGTGTAATTCTGACCAGTGACAATCCCCGATCTGAGGACCCGGAGATTATCATTGATGAGATGGAAGCAGGCCTTGAGTGGGAGTCTAAAAAGAAAGTCATCCGTATCACGGACAGAATGCAGGCTATAAAGTCTGCTGTGATGATGGCAAGGGATGGCGATATCATTTTGGTGGCAGGAAAGGGCCACGAAACATATCAGGAAATAAAAGGAGAGAAGTTTCCTTTTGATGATAAAAAGGTTCTGAAAGAGTTATTTGGATGATACACCCCTGCTGTACCCCTTCCGGGGAATAAGCAAACGGCAGGGAATGGTACTCCGGCTTTCAGGTCCCGAAGAATTAGGTTCTATTATCATTCTCAGGTTGGTTTAACAGTTGCAGTGAGACCATTTTGGAAAAAGTTTCAGACTGCTCACTGCACTGTTAATTTTTTTACCACCCTGTCAGTGATAGGTGCGACCATCATTACTTTGCATTGAAAACCAATATAAAACAAACGGTCAAATTATATAATACAAATGTTGTACCACTTTTTTGAATATATTGATAAATATTACGACCTGCCGGGTGCGGGCCTGTTTCAATATATTACATTTCGTGCAGCATTTGCCATAATTCTCTCCCTTATCATATCACTGGTTTTTGGCGGCAGGATCATAAGTTATCTGAGAAGGCTGCAGATCGGAGAGACAGTCAGGGACCTTGGCCTGGAGGGTCAGAAAGCCAAGGAAGGCACACCCACCATGGGAGGGGTAATCATCATAATGGCCATATTGGTACCTTGCCTTTTGCTTGCAAGACTGGATAATATCTACATCCTGCTGATGATCTTTACTACAGTATGGATGGGACTGATAGGTGGTGCGGATGATTATATCAAAGTTTTTCTGAAGAATAAAGAAGGGCTGAGCGGCAAGACCAAGATCTTTGGCCAGGTATTCCTGGGGCTGGTGGTAGCCGTGACCATGCTGCTGTCACATGATGTCGTGATCAGGATGCCCCTGGACGAAGCCAAAACAGGGGGTTATACCATTATGAAGGAATATAACATACCCATTCCAAGGGTTAATGACATAACACGTATGACCAATATGGCATATGTCAAGACCACCATGACCAATGTACCCTTCTTTAAGGACAATAACTTCGACTATGCTGTACTGACTGATTTTGTAGGTGACAATTCAGGGTTTTTGTTGTCTGTGGTCTTTACGCTGATTGTTATTTTTATTGTAACAGCGATTTCCAATGCTGCCAATCTTACCGATGGGATAGACGGACTGGCGGCAGGGACCTCAGCCATCATTGGGGTGACATTGGGCATCTTTGCTTATGTCTCAGGCAATACCATCATAGCGGACTACCTCAATATTTTTTACATCCCCAATTCAGCTGAGCTGGTGATTTTTTCAGCTTGTTTTATCGGGGCTTGTATCGGCTTCCTTTGGCACAATTCATTTCCGGCCAGGGTGTTTATGGGCGACACGGGCAGCCTCACCATAGGTGGGATCATAGCCGTGCTGGCACTGCTGCTACGCAAGGAGTTGCTGCTGCCTATACTGTGCGGCATCTTCGTGGCCGAAAACCTGTCAGTAGTCATGCAGGTATCGTACTTTAAGTACACAAAAAGAAAATACGGCGAAGGCCGCAGAATATTTAAAATGTCACCGCTTCACCACCATTTTCAGAAAGAAGGTATGCATGAGGCAAAGATCGTTACCAGGTTTTGGATCATTGGGATTATCCTGGCGATCGTTTCTGTCATTACATTGAAAATCAGGTAAGTATGAAGAGTGTAACGATCATAGGAGCAGGCGAAAGCGGCGTAGGGGCTGCCATACTGGCCAAAAAAATGGGCCTTGAGGTGTTTGTCAGCGATTCCGGCACCATTGCCGGACATTACAAGAATGAGTTAATTGAGTTTGATATTCCCTTTGAAGAAGGGGGACATGATTTTGAAAAGGTTTTGGTAACTGAGGTGGTAGTAAAAAGTCCCGGTGTTCCGGAACATGCGGCGGTCCTTCGCATGCTCAAAGAAAAAGGACGGAAAGTGATTTCCGAGATTGAGTTTGGTTCACTATTTTTTTCCGGGCTGACCATAGCCATCACAGGCTCAAATGGGAAGACTACAACATCGGGACTTTTATACCACATTCTCAAAACCGCAGGCCTTAATGTCGCCCTTGGTGGCAATTACGGCAAGAGTTATGCACGGATCCTGGCCGAGGAAACACCTGAGATCATGGTTCTCGAGATTTCCAGTTTTCAGCTGGATGATATAGAGACTTTCAGACCGCAAATTTCCATCCTGCTCAATATCACACCCGACCATCTGGACAGGTATGAATACAAGATGGAAAATTATGTGAATTCCAAGTTCAGAATCACCATGAACCAAAGGGCTGAAGACCATTTTATCTACAACGGTGACGACCCTGAGATACTCAGGAAGATGAGCGGGTTTGTAAGTCCTGTGCACAGAATACCGGTCACGGCCGAAAAATATATACACGGCATACCGTCAAAGGACGGCAGCGGCGTTTTTGAACTGAGTATAAAGGGCAGGCACAATATGTTTAATGCAGCCTGTACTGTGGAGGCATCCAGACTAGTAGGCCTTACGGAAAGCCAGATCGCCAAGGGGCTCAGCACATTTGTCAATTTGCCGCACAGGCTCGAAAGCTGTGGCACGATCAGGGGCGTGGAATACATAAATGACAGCAAGGCTACCAATGTGGATTCTGTCTATTATGCACTCGATGCCATGACCAAACCCGTGGTATGGATAGCAGGCGGTACAGACAAGGGCAACGATTATTCAGTTTTGGTGCCGCTGGTCAGAGAAAAGGTCAAAGCCCTGATCTGCCTGACGGATTACAGCCAGAAGCTCATCGATGCATTCAGTCCGGTACTGTCAGATATCAGAGTTACCAAAGACGTCTCAGAGGCGGTACGTTTGGGTCTTGAAATGTCGGTAGCAGGTGATGTGGTGCTGCTTTCGCCGGCATGTGCGAGTTTTGACCTGTTTAAAAATTACATAGACCGTGGAGACAAGTTCAGGAAAAGTGTGACAGAACTTGCCGAAAAAATGATATCAGTTGGCTAATACATTCAAAAATTAATTAAATAAAAATAAATAAATTGAATCTTGTAACCTCATATCACAATCTGAAAGGAGACCGGTCCGTGTGGATGATTGTCGCCCTGCTCAGTTTGTTTTCGCTGCTGATTGTATACAGCACATCAGGCAGTCAGGTTTACAAGTACAATGCGACACACGGCACCGAATATTACCTTATCAGGCAACTGGTATTTATCGGAGCGGGACTATTGCTTACTTATCTGGCATACAGGCTGCATTACATGGTCTACGCCAAGATGGCACCCATTCTGATGGTCATCGCCATGCCGTTGCTGGTGTACACAGCTTTGTTTGGGGCTGAGATCAACGATGCATCCAGGTGGATAAAGATTCCCATCCTCGATCTGTCGTTTCAGACATCTGACTTTGCCAAGATAGCCCTGATACTGTTTGTTGCCAGATCGCTGGCTATGAAGCAGGATTATATCAAGGACTTCAGGGGAGCCTTCCTGCCGGTCATTGCACCTGTGGTATTGTTTTGTATGCTCATCGCACCTTCCAATCTATCCACAGCGGCTCTGTTATTTGTGACATGCTTTCTGATGATGTTCATCGGGCGTATTTCGCTAAAGTATGTGTTCCTTCTGCTGCTTTTGGGAGGACTGGTGTTTGCGGGTTTGTTTGTGATAGGACAGTATTTTCCAGAACACTTCAGGGTGGAGACCTGGATGAACCGTATCCATGACTTCCTGTATTCTGACGGGCAGTTTCAGGTACAGCAGTCCAAGATAGCCATAGCAGAGGGTGGCATGCTCGGGCTTGGTCCTGGCAACAGCATACAGCGTAACTTATTGCCATATGCATACGCGGACTTTATATACGCTATCATTTGCGAGGAATACGGATTTATTGGCGGGGCGGTAATTCTATTCATGTACCTGTGGCTGCTTGTCAGGGCGGTGGGACTTGTTACCCGGTGTCCTAAGACATTTGGAGCAATGCTGGCCATAGGGCTTACGCTCAATATCGTGATTACGGCTTTTGCCAATATTGCTGTATCTGTGCAGTTGGTGCCGGCAACGGGCCTGACCCTGCCAATGATCAGTATGGGAGGTACATCCTTCCTTTTTACCTGTCTTTCCTTTGGTATTATCCTGAGTGTAAGCAGGTATGTGGAGCAGGCATACGAGGAGAAGAAACAACTTGAAAAACTGGAAGCCGATGGCACGGGTGATAATTAGCGGAGGAGGCACAGGTGGGCATGTATTCCCGGCCATAGCCATAGCTGATGCGATCCGTGCAGAGGTTCCGCAGGCCGATATACTTTTTGTCGGTGCCAATGGCAAGATGGAGATGGAGCGGGTACCAAAGGCAGGATACAGAATCGAAGGCCTCGACATCAGCGGATTTCAGAGAAAGCTTTCGCTGAAAAATCTGGCTTTCCCCTTTAAGTTGGCCGGAAGTATGGTTAAGGCTACCTGGATTGTCAAAAAATTCAGACCTGAGGTGGCGGTAGGTGTCGGTGGTTATGCCAGTGGGCCGGTACTCAGGATAGCAGGTTGGCTTGGTATACCTACGGTTTTGCAGGAGCAAAACAGCTATGCCGGTGTGACAAACAGGATACTTGCAGCAAGGGCTTCGCTGGTATGTGTGGCCTATGACGGCATGGAAAGGTTTTTTCCCAAAAACAAACTTATGTTTACCGGCAATCCGGTACGTAAAGACATACTGAATAACAGAATCGATAAGAAAGATGCATTAAGAATGCTGGGGCTGGACCAAAATAAGAAAACTGTCCTGATTTTTGGCGGAAGCCTGGGAGCCGGCACCATCAATGCGGCTGTCAGGAAAAATGCAGATTTTCTGATGTCACAAAAAGACATCAACCTCATCTGGCAGGTCGGCAAGACTTATTATGATGAATACAAAACCTGTTCGCTTGCCGGCCAGCCGGATGTTCAGATTCTGCCGTTTATTGAAAATATGGACGTGGCCTACAGTGCTGCAGATGTAGTGGTGTGCAGGGCCGGAGCCCTGACCATCTCCGAGCTCTCGGTCCTGGGCAAAGCCGCCATCCTTATTCCATCGCCCAATGTGGCGGAGGACCATCAAACCGCTAATGCGATGTCACTGGTAGACAGGCATGCTGCCCTGATGATAAAGGACGCTGAGGCAGCTGACAAACTGGCCACTATGGTCAGGTGGTTGCTTGACAATCCAGGCCGGATCAGCGAACTGGAGCAAAACATCGGTTATTTCTCCAGACCGGATGCAGCCAAAAAGATTGCCGCAGAAATTTTGAAATTATGCAAACAGGAGCAGAAATGAGACTGAATGACATAAGACATGTGTACTTCATTGGGATTGGAGGCATCGGCATGAGTGCCATAGCAAGGTATTTTTTAGCCCGCGGCAAAAAGGTATCCGGTTATGACAGGACTCGAACGGTACTGACCGGGACGCTGGAAAACGAAGGCATGTCGGTCCATTATACCGATGATGTTTCAATGGTTCCTGCGGACATCGATCTGGTGGTGTACACACCTGCCATACCGGCTGACCACCAGGAGCTTAACCACATAAGAAAAAGCGGAATGCCGCTTTTCAAAAGGTCTGAAGTACTCGGACTGATCAGCAACGAAAAAAGGTCCATCGGTGTAGCGGGTACTCATGGCAAGACGACCACCAGCACCATGACAGCCCATGTGCTAAAGACAGGAGGTATTGATATCTCAGCATTTCTCGGTGGTATTGCCGTGGATTACAACAGTAACTTCATTATCGGTAAAAGTGATGTGGTAGTCCTCGAGGCTGATGAATATGACAGGTCGTTTTTGAGGCTTTCACCTTTTATAGCTTCCATTTCTTCCATGGATCCGGACCATCTGGATATCTATGGAGACAGGGAGCAGATGATTGAGACTGGTTATAAGGCATATGCTTCCAAGGTCAGGGACAATGGTTATCTGATCATACGAGAGGGATTGTTAAATGAATTTTCTGTCGGAGAGTTGCTGAAAATGTACGGAAGGGGCATCACTGTGCTGGAATACGGGTACAGTGAAAAGGCTCAGGTAAGGATCTCCAATGTAGGGGTGGAAAACGGGAAGTACAGGTTTGATTATCAGGGCCCGGGTGGAAATTTTGAAAAAATCAGCCTGAATCTGGCCGGTAGCCACAATGTAGAAAATGCCACTGTGGCGGTTACCGTAGCTCTTTTGCTCGGAGTGGAGGAGGCCGGGATTCGTGAGGCACTGGATGGATTCAAGGGCATCCAGCGGCGATTTGAAAAAGTAATTGACACCCATGATCTGGTGTACATCGATGATTACGCCCATCATCCCGGAGAACTCAGAGTTGCCATTGACGCAGCGAGGATTTTGTATCCGGGCCGTAAGATAACCGGTATTTTTCAGCCGCATCTGTACAGCAGGACTAATGACTTTGCAGACGGATTTGCAGAGGAGCTTGACAAGCTGGATGAAATCCTCCTGATGGATATCTATCCTGCCCGCGAGTTGCCCATGGAAGGTGTATCGTCAGAGATGATCTTTAAGAGGATGAAAAATCCGGAAGTAAAACTGGTCACTAAAGAGACGGTCATGGATGAACTTAAAAAGAAACGTCCTGAGATACTGATGACACTGGGGGCAGGAGATATTGACACATTTGTACCAAAAATCAAGGAGTTATATAGTTTGAAACAATAAAATGGGAAACCGGAAGATAAATATGAAAAGAGTCAGGGACACCCTGATATGGCTGGTCCTCATACTGGGGATTCTGGGCCTGCTTTTCATGTCTGTCCGCAGGAAATCCAACGCCAGGGTAAAGACTCTGGTGGTAAATATTGAAGGGGCAAAGGAGTCCGAGCACCTAATCTCTGAGCAGGAGGTCAAGCAGATACTGGAGCTGGCTGCCGGCAAAACAATAACAAAGGCCAACATCAGGTCACTGAACCTGAGGCTGCTTGAAGCGAGACTCAATAAGGATAAAAGGATAGAACGAGCGGACCTGTACATCGATGCCAAAAGTCGCCTCAATGCCAGGATTATCCAGAAAAAACCAGTGGTGAGGATCGTAAGTGACAGTGGTCAAGACTATTATCTGGACGAAAATGCAAAAAGGGTGCCTGTCACCGCAGGCAGCTCGGTGCGGGTGCCGGTAGTGACCGGTATCAGGGATACCTTCAGCGGGTCAGTACTGAAGCCGGAAAGCAAATCAAAGCTCAGACAAGTATTTGACATCATGCATTATGTAGCCAAAGACGAGTTTCTTGCAGCCCTCATAGAGCAGGCTGAAGTAGAGCAGGACAGCATAGGTGATATTGTGCTTATACCCAAGATAGGAAGGGAGCGACTCATCATCGGAGACTCAAAGGACCTGGATCACAAGTTTGACAAGCTAAAGATATTTTACAGGGACGGGATGCCAAAGCTGGGATGGAGCAGATATAAAACCCTTAATCTAAAATACGCAAATCAGGTGTCCGGATTGCTGGCTAATCCTGACCTGGCACAAAAAATAAAACCTGTGATGAAGGATTCGTTGCAGGTGGCAGACAACACATTAATAGACAAAAATGCAAGTATTCATCATTAAATAAATTGTACTATGAACGATCAGGTAAAATTAAAAAACACGGCAGTTGCCCTTGATATCGGGACAACCAAAGTTTGTGCCATAGCCGGTCATCTAAATCAGTACGGGAAATTAGAGATCATAGGAATGGGCGTGGTAAAATCCGAAGGAGTTTCCCGTGGTGTGGTGTCAAACATTGACAAAACTGTCAAGGCCATTCGTGAAGCTGTAGATATCGCTGAAAGAAATGCAAACTGCAAATTCAGGATTGTACACGTAGGAATTGCCGGCCAGCACATCAAAAGCCTCCACCACCATGGGCTTTTGGTCAGGCACGATTCGCATACGGAAATCAGTCAGGACGATATTGACAAGTTGATCAAGGATATGTACAAGCTTGTCCTTCCCCCTGGTGACAAGATCCTCCATGTAGTGCCACAGGAGTATACTGTGGATGATGAGCAGGATATCTTTGACCCGATAGGCATGTCAGGAGTCAGGCTCGAGGCCAATTTCCATATCATCACAGGCCAGATATCGGCAAGCCGCAATATCCTCAGATGTGTGGAGAAGGCAGGCCTTGAAGTAGCTGATGTCACCCTCGAACCCATAGCTTCTGCTGCTTCCGTACTCAATGACCAGGAAAAGGAGGCCGGAGTTGCTCTGGTGGACATAGGCGGCGGTACCACAGACATCACCATATTTAAGGACGGAATCATCAGACATACCTGTGTGATCCCCTTTGGCGGCAATGTCATCACCCGCGACATAAGGGAGGGTTGCACCGTCATGAATGACCAGGCTGAAAAACTAAAGGTAAAGTTTGGATCTGCCATGGCTGATGAAATCGTGGATAATCGCATCATAACCGTACCGGGATTTAAGGGCCGTGACCACAAGGAGATTTCTGAAAAGAACCTGGCCAGGATCATCCAGGCCAGGGTAGAGGAGATCTTTGACTATGTCCTCTGGGAGATCAGAAGGTCAGGGTATGACAATAAGCTTATAGCTGGAATGGTCCTGACAGGTGGAGGTTCCCTGCTGAGGCACATCGACCTATTGGCAGAATACCACACAGGTCTCCCTACCAGGATAGGTCAGCCTATCGAACACCTGGCTCACGGTTATTCCAGCCAGATCGCAAGTCCGATTTTTGCCACAGCAGTTGGTCTTCTTAAGCATAAGATTGACAGCATAGGTGATAAACCAGGCTATGTGGAGGAATTTAAGAAAATAACCGAAGACAACAGATACCAGAGTGACAGATTCTCGGCCGGAGGCAGTGGTACAACGGCAGATGATTCATATGATAAGACAGACGATGCCGATAATATTGAAGACACAAGGTCTGAGGAGCCCAGGAAAAAAGGTTTGTTCAACAAGCTATTTACCCTGACCAAGGATTTTTTTGAAACCGTCCCGGATTCAGAGTTTTAACACACAACACCCTTATTCACATCTGAAAATCTTGAAAAATGAAATTTGATATACCACAAATAAAGAAATCAATCATAAAAGTTGTAGGTGTAGGCGGTGGTGGAGGAAACGCTGTTGGCCACATGTTCCGGCAAGGCATCACAGGAGTGGATTTTGCCATTTGCAATACCGATGCCCAGGCCATGGAAAACAATCCTGTACCTGTAAAGATATCTCTTGGGCCCAATCTGACAGAAGGCCGCGGAGCAGGCAGCTTGCCAGAAGTGGGTAAGCAGTCTTGTATAGAGTCCATTGAAGACATAAGATCCTGGTTGTCGGACAATACCAAGATGCTGTTTATCACTGCCGGTCTCGGCGGAGGTACGGGTACGGGTGCTGCCCCGATTATTGCCAAAGTAGCCAGGGAAATGGAAATCCTGACCGTGGGTATTGTGACCCTGCCCTTCAAGTTTGAAGGACTCAGAAGACAAAGACAAGCCATGGAAGGCCTTGAGCAACTGAAGAAAAATGTGGATGCCATCCTGGTCATCTCCAATGACAAGCTCAAAATGATCCACGGCAATCTGGCACTTTCTGATGCTTTCGGCCAGGCCGACAATATCCTGACCACTGCAGCCAAAGGTATTGCTGAAATTATAACAGTCCCTGGATACATCAATGTGGATTTTGAAGATGTCAACACGGTCATGCGAAACAGCGGTGTAGCCATCATGGGCAGTGCCATAGCAGATGGTGACGACAGAGCCAGAAAAGCCATCAATGCGGCACTTAATTCGCCACTGCTGGAAGACAACGACATACGAGGGTCACAGCATATTCTTCTTAATATTACTTCCGGAACAAAGGAAGTGACTATGGATGAGATCGTGGAGATAACCGAGCATGTGCAGGAAGAGGCCGGATATGGCACAGACCTTATTTGGGGCAACTGCAAGGACGAATCTCTTGGCGAAAAACTCCTGATTACCCTTATTGCTACCGGCTTCAGAGAGGGTGGCTCCAGGAAAAAGGAATTTGAACCCGAAAAAATAAAGGTTCATCTCGAGAGTGAAGCCACCGTGCAGCCCGTAACAGCTGAGGATTATACGGTTTTCGACTTTGAAGTGGGTGGAAGCTCCAATACCTTTGAATTTGACAAGGATGATGTCCAGAAGACTGTGGATATGCTGGGCTATAAGAGTGACGAACCATTTGTGTCCGGTAAAAGGCACCTGTCAGATGAGCAAAAGAAGAGGAGTGAGGAAGATGCAGCCAGACGGGAATACCTTCGAAAGTCCAACAGCAAACCTCTGGATAATCCAAAGATCATTTCTGATATGGAAAACGTGCCGGCATACTCAAGAAGAAATGTCGTGCTGGAAGACACGTCAAAGATGCAGGGCAGACAACATTCTAACTATACAGTCAATATGGATGATGAAAGCAATGTGTTTATTTCCAATAACTCATACCTTTATAACAACGTAGACTAATAAAAAAGTGTGGCCCGGGGGTAAGATTCCGGGCCGCTCTAAACAGCATAAACCGCTCATAGACAGATAATAAAGACCTGATTTACCACACAACCTGGAATAAGTAGAATCCAACGAAATATGCCGCTGAACCCGGTAAAAATCGCTGGCCAAAGCTGGCAATATCAATTTGGATTTTCGTCTTTATTTATAAACTTTTTTATGAGATTGGTTTATTAATTACAGGTCCGAGGCTCCCCGCCCGGACCTTTTTATTTTTTTGTTTTCCGGGATGTTTTTTAACTGCCAGAATCAGAATGCACAATAGTTTTTCTACCAATGTTGAGTCTTGACCTAAAGTCAAGTCCTTACACATCTTTAATTTATAAATATAACATGCTTAAGCAATTGAAAAATTTACTCAATTAAAACTTAGTTTTAATTGAGTAAAATTTTCAATTGCTT
>JAGVTV010000234.1 GCA_019136675.1 Bacteroidota bacterium | reverse complement strand
ACTCTCCGTGAGGTTTTTTATCATTTGTACTTTAATGCCTTCAGGCCCAACAGTGAGATGGATGTCAAGTCAAGGACCATAGCTGACCCGGATAAAAGAGTGGCAGACCGCATCGTTAAGCTCAAGAAAAACGAGCAGGGGTATGTTGAAGTCAAAAGCTTGAAAATGAACGGCAGAAAAGTCCTTTACAAGACCGAGGGCACCATCCTTGAGGTAAGGCTATCTGACCCTGTGCTTCCGGGAAGTACAGTCATGTTTGATATGGATTTTGAAGCTCAGGTGCCACTCCAGGTAAGACGATCAGGAAGGTTCAGTAAAGAAGGAATTGAATACTCTATGTCCCAATGGTATCCCAAGATGTGCAATTATGACTACCAGGGCTGGCATGCCAATCCTTACGTCGGACGTGAATTTTACGGCATCTTTGGTGATTTTGATGTTACCATTACCTTGCCTTCAAACTATGTGATGGCTGCGACAGGCACCCTGCAAAATGCGGATGCCATCGGCTATGGATACAGTAATTCAGATCCGGCTTCCCGTCCGGAAAAACTCCATTGGCATTTCAAAGCTTCCGATGTACACGATTTTGTCTGGGCAGCCGACCCCGATTATAAGCAGATATCCCTGAAGTCCGAAGGTGCTCCATTGATAAGGTGTTTTTACCAGCCCGGAGAAAAGACCACCGAAAACTGGGAAAAGTTGCCGGCTATCATGGCGGAGGCATTCAGATTCATCAATAAAAAATACGGCAAAAATCCGTATTCCGAGTACTCATTTATCCAGGGCGGTGACGGTGGAATGGAATACCCTATGGCCACGCTTATCACAGGCGAGCGTAATCTTACCAGCCTCGTGGGTGTGTCTGTACATGAGCTGATGCATAGCTGGTATCAGGGAATCCTGGCGTCCAATGAGGCCTTGTACCCATGGATGGACGAGGGTTTTACCTCCTACGCCAGCAACGAAGTGATGAATTATCTGAAACTGAAAAAACTTATTCCCGCCGAACCGGATACAAATCCACACCTTGAGGAAGTCAGAGGCTATGTCAATTTTGCTCTGAGCGGCCAGGAAGAACCCCTTTCTACCCATGCCGACCATTTTATGACCAATACCGCTTACGGAGTTGGCAGTTACACCAAGGGCGAGGTTTTTCTGGAGCAGCTGAGATACATAATCGGGGAAGAGGCATTTGACAAAGGTATGCTCCGATATTTCGAAACCTGGAAATTTAAACACCCCAATGCCAATGATTTTATCAGGGTGATGGAAAAATCCTGTGGACTCGAACTCGATTGGTTCAGGGAATATTTTGTAAACACCACCCACACCATTGACTACGACATCGAAGATATGCGGGGCAAGTCGGTGATTATACGCCGTAAAGGCAAAATGCCCATGCCGCTGGATGTAACGGTCAAAACAAAGGATGGCAAGGAATACAGATACTACATACCTCTGGACCTCATGCGGGGCGAAAAGAAAGGTGACCGCTTCTTTGACCGGTTTAAGGTCATGTCAGACTGGCCATGGACCCACGAGACCTATAGCCTTAACATTGAACAGAATATCAGGGATATAGACAAGGTCGAGATCGATGTTTCGGCACGAATGGCTGAGACAGACCGCGAAAACAACGTCTACCCCAGAGTCATGGTACAGAAGGATCCGGTCAAATAAATCATTCCGATTCCACCTCGTCAGCCTTGATTCTCAGGGTAGCCAGCGAGGCTATAAGAAGGAAAACTCCGGCAAACCTCAGGGCATTTGACGGGTCAGCATCGAGCAGGTGATCATATACCCAGCCAAAACTCAGCGTCTGTATGATCATGGGTATGACGATCATCATATTGACTATCCCCATGTACACACCGTTTTTGGCCTGGGGTATGCTGCTGGCCACCATAATGTACGGCACACCCATCATACTTGCCCAGGCTATTCCGAAGCCTATCATAGGGGCAAAAAGCAGGTATTTGTTTTCGATTCCCGGCATTATAAACAAAGCCGTGGCAGCCAGCAACAGGCAAAAGGCATGCACATACCGGGCAGTAAATTTTTTAGCCATCCATACCAGTCCAAAAGCTGACAGGAAGGTGACGATATTGTAGAAACCGTTTACCAGGCCCGTCCATCCTGCCGCTTCCGAATATAGCCCCATATTCTCCGCGGCACTGGTCTTCCATACACTTTTGGCAATGGAGTGGGACACATACTGCCAATAACAAAACATGGCATACCACTGAAATAGATACACGAGAGCAAGTTGCCACAACGTTTTGGGCATCGTGGCAATGGAAGAAAAAATCTCCCTGAAAGGCTCCAGGATCACACCAAGTCCGTGGGTCTTTTGAGACCTGAGCAGGGCAAGTTCTTCGTCAGTAGGAGGGATCTCCGGCGTCGTGGAGATGGACCACAAAACAGAAGCAACAGAACAAAATGACCCTACAAAAAAGGCCCCGAACACCCAGTATGGAATACCGGTGGCAGCCTCCCCTTTCCACACTTGCTGGAAAAAATACAGAGAAAGGTTGGCCAGGGTGATACCCAGCCCGGTAAAAAAGCTCTGCGTCAGGAATCCTTTTGCAAACTGATTTCGCGGCAGTTTGTCAGCGACAAAAGCCCTGTAAGGCTCCATGGCCGTATTATTGCCGGCATCGAGGATCCACAGCAGTCCGGCAGCCATCCATAGGGCCGAGCTGAAGGGCATAAAAAACAAGGCTATGCTGCAAGTGATGGCACCGATCAGAAAGTAGGGCTTACGCCGACCCCACCTCGGACTCCACGTTTTATCACTCAGAGCCCCGATGATGGGCTGGATGAGTAGTCCGGTCATCGGCCCCGCCAGGTTGAGGATGGGCAACTCGTCGGGATTGGCGTGCAGGAAGGTATATATGGGGTTTATGGCCGTCTGCTGCAGTCCGAAACTGTACTGAATCCCGAAAAAACCAAAATTCATGTTGATGATCTGCGACAGCGAGAGCGATGGTTTATGCCTGTGGTCTCCGTGGTGTGTACCGGCCGATGAAGTAGATGTGGCCATATCGTTTTGATTTTAGCCCAAAGCTATAAAACATATCCAATAATCAATATTTTCAAATTTTTATTTTATGGCATCCCCCTGCGGGTCGCTGCGTTTCATGGCTCGCCTGCCGGCTCGGCCCTGCGGGCTTCAGCGTCCTTCACCATTCCACATCGCTGATGCATAGCACTGTGCCAAAGTCTGCCGCGTTTACCATTTATTGGAGGTACTGTATGGCTTTTTCAGCTGGATGAAATGTGGGTTTAATTAACAGAGTCATACATGTTTGTGGCTAGTCTTCGTATTTGCCGTATATCCTGTTCGTAAAATTTCAGGTCCCAAAAATCTCCCGAAGCAGTGTATATCCTGAGCCTTAATGTATTGCTTTTTGTGAGCAATGTTTTTGACCTGTCGTGAAAAATGATCGTCCGTATTGAATTAACCTTGTTCAGGATCTCCGAACTTACCTGGGTATTTGTATCCGTTTTTGTTTTTGTTGCTGTACTTACGTCTGTTTCCACTTTTTTGTCACCGTCAGCAGCAGAGAGATTACCCGTAGTGGTTTTTGTATTGGTGGTCTGCACGTCTGTGGTGGTTCTTGTGGTGGTATTTATAGTATTCCTGTTTTCAAGATAATTGACATTTTTATTGACCTTAAAGGCTACAGGCTCGATGAGATTGTTTACAATCAGGTAGGCAGTATCCTGATAGTCTTCCTCTGTAACAAGAAAATCCGAGTATACGTTGACCCTAATGGAGTCGGAATTTTTAAGTTTCATAAACTCCAGAAAAAAATCCCTGTGGCTTCGTGTAACAGTAGAATAATTATTCCATTTTTTAGCTTCCCATAACATGTACTGATTGTTTTTAACTCTGTCATCTATGTACCTTACCGGTGATGAACAGGATACCAGCATTACTACTATTAATAGTCCGGTTAAATATAAGTGGGGTATTTTCATAAAAGCTTTGTTTTTACAAATGTACCATTTAATAGAAAACACAGGTGTTTCAAGTCTGTTAAATTTATTATAATTTCTTAGCTGCCTGCCAGTTTTGCAGAATTATTTTTTCTGTTATAAAATATTGATATTTAATCAAATAGCAGATTAATATAAAATTTTATTTGGTCTTAGTATTGACAGATTATTTTTTACAACATATCTTTGCCACCAGATAGTCAGCATAGACTTTATGTTTTTGTTCTGATTTTATAACGATGAGGTGAGAGACAAGGCTCTGTGACCCTCAGGCAACCTGTAAAAGCAAGGTGCCAATTCCTTCCCGATATTGGGGCATATAAATTTACGAACCTTTTTTAAAATGAAATTTTCATTTGACCCACTTCTTCAGGAGATTTTAAGAAAACGGAAATTCACCGCTATTCATTCTTCATGTATGTCCAATGATTATCCGTGACTGTACCTAACCTTTCCATACCATGTATCTTGCATAATTGCAATTACCAATCTATCGAATAATGAATCGATATATCTACGGTTTACTTTGTAACAGAATTCATTTAGGTAATTTTGTAAATAATCATCGCCGATTTTATGGTTTATACCTAACAGGCCACGCTTAAGATTACTAATCATTGTATGAACCCAGGGTAGCACTTTAGATGACTCTTTGGGTGGAACTATATGCTTTCGGTGCTTCCTATCAATTTCTTTGAATTTGTTAAATCCACGCCAGCCATCTGTTTTCATAGTACTTCCTTTCTCAGTATTCTCTTGAACGACTTCATTCATTGTTTCACTTGAACTGTCGGTAATGACCTGCATTTTTACATATCTAAATGCTGAATTCTTTTTATTCTTCTTAGGACGCCCAACTTGAGGGTCAGCTTTTGCCATTACTAGTATTTTACTATGTCCTGTTGTTCCACGACCTCTTTTATTTGTTGTTGTGTTTGCTGTATCATCTTGATTATCAATTTCATACGTCTTTACAAATGCGTCATCAACTTCAACAACTCCATCCAAATTATACTTGCTATCTCGGTGTCCCATAACACATCTTATCTTATGGACCATAGCCCAGATAGGCTCATATCTCTTGTGGCCTAGCTGTTTTTGGATTTCTAAGGCAGAGAATGTCTTTTTAGTCATCGTCATTAGATAAATCGTATATAGCCAATAATGAAATGGCAACTTGGATGACTCCATTACTGTCCCACTTCTTAAAGTTACTCTATAGCCGCACTTTTTGCAGTCATGGGCTTTCTTCTTCTCGTTCCAGTAATGGGCTTCATGTGAGCATTTAGGACATTTAAGGCCGTTTCTTTCCTTTTGATCCCTGAAAAACTTGATGCAAGATGCTTCATCTGGATAATTTTGGCTAAACTCTATGAATGTCATATTACAAATTTTGCTCAAATATACTAATTTATGTAAAAACTTGATGCAAGATGCTTCATCTGGATAATTTTGGCTAAACTCTATGAATGTCATATTACAAATTTTGCTCAAATATACTAATTTATGTACATTTGCGGATATTCATTTAAAACAAAATGAAATCAGTTACAGCGATTGTTTTAGTTCAAATACTGTTGATGGTGGCTTGGATGCTTCGGAAAAACAGAAATGAAAGTAAAGCTCCTAATCAATTTGTGGAATTAGATAAGGATGAAACAAAGCTTGGATTGCTACCAAAAGTTTCAACAGATTGGATTGATGAGATAAATAAAAAATACGAATCAAAAGAATATGACAAATACGATAATCGTCACTTTGCTTTTTCCGACAAATTATGTAACCAAATTTACAGCGAATACAAGTATTGGGAAAAAGGTGAATCTCATTATGAATTTTTAAGCAAGCTGCACGATTCTCAAAAAATGTATTTTGCAATAATCAATTTTGAAGGACAGACGAATAATGGTGGAGTATATCAGTTCTTGTTTAATCAACCTGAAAATGCAATTATTGCCTTAGAAGCAATGAAAAAAGCAAAATTAAATCGGCTGGCAGAAGATTATGAAAAAGTACTAAATGAATTCTTTGGCAAATTCAAAACAATAGAAGAACTCAGAAGTAAGTTTCAAAACAATAGTCTAAATTGGGACAAGAGATGGAACTCCTTTGTGGAAGGATATAAAGAAATTCCACAAACAGAAATCATTGAAGAGTATTTTTATGATGAGACTGTAAGGAATTTTGTGTAAACGAAAAAGAAGGAGAATTAGTCATTAGATAAAATATCCTCAAAGATAATTAAAATTTCATTGTGAATCATAGTCCAATT
>JAGVTV010000187.1 GCA_019136675.1 Bacteroidota bacterium | reverse complement strand
TATGCAGCGTACCACCACAAGAAAATATTTTTAAATACCGATGATGAAGTGCTTGTTTCCCTGATTCCCGATGGGGCGGATATATTGAAGTATTCAGCCTCAGGTCTCCTGGAGGTTGTCAAATCCGATCCGACCCTCACTTTAAAAATTGAAGGTAAAACAGTAGTTACCAACCTTTTTGGAGCCTACAATCTGCCCAATATAGCCTTTGCTTTTGCTGCTGGAAGGTATTTTGGTGTGGCCCTGAATGACATATGTGATGCACTGCATAATTATCAACCTGACAACAACCGATCACAGATAAAGCAGGAAGGCAATACCACCTACATAATGGATGCCTATAATGCCAATCCTACCAGCATGCGATTGAGCCTGGAAAGTTTCAGTAAAAACGCGGACAGAAAAAAACTGGCTGTTTTAGGCGATATGCTCGAACTGGGTGAAGAAACGCACCACGAACACCGGGCTATGATCGGGTACGCCCGGGAGCTCGGACTGGCTCAGGTAATTTTTATAGGTAACCATTTTGCGGAAGCTGCCATGCCTGATTATGGCCTGTACTTCAGAAGTGCTGCAGAAGCGAAACCTTATTTTGCAAATCTGGATAAGTCAGATATGGTGATCCTGCTCAAAGGGTCCAGAGGCACTGCCGTGGAAAAGATCCTGGACAACGGTTGACCCTGATTTGGGCTATTCATGGGCCAGAAACTTTAACAAACGGTCAGGCATTTCGCCGTTTACAGATTGTTGGTATTCCTCATTGGCACAGGCTAGATAGGTTCTATTGGTGTCATCTCCGGTTTTGACCATCCACCACCTGGAAGTCTTTTCATTTCTGATAAACTCAATATCATCATCATATTGCGGGTGGTGTACTATGAAGGACGAAAAGTCACCGGACAAGGAAGGGTGGTCATTGTAAAACATATTTAAGCCCTCCATCATATACCATATCCCTTCAGCAATCAACGTAGTTTCCGATTCACTTAGGGTACTGCCTTCATTGAGGTCAATAAAGACAGCCTTTAGTTGTGAGGAGGCACCTGCGTATTTCATTAGCTGACAAAATTCTTCAGAATTCAGGCCCGAAGGCAGGCATCCGCTGATTCCGGGAGCATCTGCCTTGCGTACCGCATTCATATTAACATACAAGACTTCAGTATTTCTCATTACCGGTTCCACTATTGAGGGATGAGACCGCAGTTTACCCAGGCTCATGCAGCCATAATTAAAGGATTCGATCTCCTGCACCACCTGATGAGGCACCAGATGACGCTGGTAACCTATAAATCCGATACCATGGCCGAAGTTTGCATCGGGTACAGAACTTGAAATACAGACCATATTGTCAGACTGTGTATACCCGTTTTGGTAAAAATCAGGGAAAACGCCTACCATAACAGGGATAATGCCTGATTGCCTGGCCTCTATGACCAGGTCATTGGCATCATTTGGCGTAAGCCGGTTCTCATAACAACCAAGATCTGAAAGGGCAAGCCGGCTAAAATGGTCCTTGAAAGAACAGATGTGAGACCGTAACAGAATAGAGTTGGCCCCGGAATCCGTGATGAGGCCTAACTTTTTGTCAGCCTGGACAGAAGACCGGGAAAAATTTACATGTCCGGGCTCCGTGCCGTAATCATCCCGCATCGGCACTATTAAATCCTTGAGAGTCATAGTGTTTATTTGGTGCAAATATAATTAATTAAAATACAATTAATTGAATAGGTGAAAATATTGCATATGAGTCGTAACGATCAAAGTCAGATAGTAAACATATCCCACCGAACACAGACGGACATTGCTTAAGCGTGTTTTAGTGAAAGATTGTCAAAAATTTTACAAAAAAATCAGGCGTGGAATATGTGACTTAAAAATAATTGTTAGTCTTAAACTTGGCTTGATATTTGTTCCTGTAGCAACTGGAAGGAAATGATACAGGAGCTTTGAGAGTTGTACCCGACTTTGATTTTAGTAAGTAAAGGCTTATTAAACATCATATGATATTAGTTTCAAAGAAAAGTAAGTATTATAAGAAAATTAAATTTTTTTATACAAAAACTTATTTTCGGGATTTTGTGTTTAAAATCAGCTAAAAAGTTCATTTGTAATTAATTAATATAGTAACTTTGCGTCTTCAAAACTTTAACAGTAAATTATTTTTCCTATGACAAACAGAATTAAAATGATGTTGCTGACTTTGGTCATGTTCAGCTTTGGTGCCCTAAATGCCCAGGAAGACATGCAAAAGACAGGGATATCAGACGACATGACAATCAATGCGGAGCAGAATAAAAATTGGCGAATGGGCCAAACAGCATACTCCGCCAAGCCAAAAAATGCCTGGGAACTGGGTGTTCATGCAGGTCATTTTCTTATTGACGGTGACGTAGACAGAAGGCTTCCTGCCGGATACGGCGTGGGTCTGCATCTTCGTAAAGCCATCCATTATGTATTTTCACTCAGGGCAGACTTCATGTACGGCCAGGCCAAGGGACTTGACCCGCAAATGTGGGCACCAGGTAATAAAGGCGGTGGTTTAGTTGAAGAAGTTTACGCTCCTTACGCAAATCAGGATGGATGGTTCCCCAGCCACAAGACCTCCTTTGGTTACCTGGCTATGCAGGGTGTGCTTAATGTAGGTAACCTGCTTTTCCATAAGGACAAAAACAAGTGGAACTGGTACATCGGTATCGGTGCCGGTCTGAGTTCACACAGAGCCAAACTTGACCTCCTTGACGGAAATGGCAATCCTTATTCAAATCTTGGTGCTGTTCAGGCTGCCGGAAACTTTGATACAAGGGCGGGCAGAAAGGAAATCAAGTCTAAACTGGATGATATCTACGATGGCAAGTATGAGACTACTGGCTGGAAAAAGAAAGGTATCTTCAGACTTGGTGACGAGACCAATGTTCACTTTGTTTTCACAGGTTCAGTAGGTGTATCAAGGAAACTGAGCAAGAGGATCAATCTGGGTCTTGAGCATCAGGTAATGACTACTGACAACGATGCCCTTGATGGTATCCGATTCAGGACTGCCCTTGACCAAACCAACAACAACGATATCTGTCACTATACAAACCTGAGACTTGGCATCAACCTTGGAAATTTCAACAAAGTTTCAGAGCCCCTGTACTGGCTGAATCCACTGGATGCAACTATGAACGACATTGCGTCTCTTAAGCAAAGGCCGGTTTTCGACCTTACAGACACAGATGCTGACGGTGTGATTGATATGCTTGATCAGGAGAAGGACACCCCGGCAGGTGCAGCCGTTGACACCAGGGGTATTGCCCTTGACAGCGACGGTGACGGACTTGCTGACTACAAGGACAAGGAGCCTTATTCACCTCCAGGCTATGCCGTTAATAAGGATGGCGTCGCAGATGTTAAGTGCTGCCTCACAATGGATGACGTAAATAAGTCCATCGAAAAGAACAATACCATGGTAATGTCAAAGAAGACATCTGATTGTGGAAATTGGTTCCTGCCGATGATTCACTTTGATCTGGATAGATCCAACATCAAACCTGAATTTTATGGCCACTTGCATCACGTTGCACAGGTTATGAAGATGTGTCCTGATGTTTGTGTAGCTGTTCAGGGCCATACAGACGTTAGAAGTTCAAATGCTTACAATAACTCCCTGTCATACGCCAGGGCTGAAAATGTAGTCAACTACCTTTCTTCACACTATGGTATTGACAGAAGCAGATTCAAGCTGATGTACGGAGGAGAAGAAATGCCTATGATTTCTAACTCCAGCAAAGAGAAGGAGCACTATATGAACAGAAGAGTAGAACTGAGAATATGCGGTGCAGGAGATGCCGATATGGAAAGGCCTGCCGGTGCAGCACCTCATTCAAAAGGTGTTAAGTCTACCAGCAGCTCAAAGTTCATTGGTAACAAAAACAGCGGTTATTAATAAATAACCTACTTGATAAAAAAAGGTCAACCCATCACGGGTTGGCCTTTTTTGTTTTATTTAATTCACATCTGAAAAAGGTGGCGTATACCCACAACAATCTTCTGTTTTTCCATACACCATAACGTTAATAAAAATCATCTATTCAATTAAAGAAGAGGATGATGAAGTTTTTTACTCTGTTCTACTTAATTTTAAACCCGGTTATCATCTCCTGCCAAAGTTATTTTGACAAGGAAACCAGATACATTCATGACAATCATTTTATCTGGAAGACCAACCCATCCTGCATACCAAACGGAACATGTACCCAAATGACTCTTGGGCTCCGGGATATTCCTGTTATCAGCGGAAAAGATAGCTTAGCAGTAAAGAGTTATCTTGTCACTTTAGTCGAGAAACTTGCATTAGATGATCAGGCCTCTGGTAAACTTAAGTTACAAATAATCTTTTTTATATCCGGAAACCTTTGTCTGGCGAAAGCTGGCGTATCTGGCCTTGATCTGCATGAAGCCCAAATTAACCGGATCAACGATTGGTTAAAGGTCATAAAGGTTGCACCCGGAAAATACAACGGACTGGAGGTCAATACCCAGGGTTATATCTACCTTTCAATAAAGAACGGACGCCTTAAGGACTTTATGATTAATAATATTGGGCTAGAAAAGTAAACCCGATTGCTGCAGGATTTTACCTGTTCATGGGCACGGCTCATTGGGCTAACCTTTATAAAATAGCCACTTGCTCAGTTCCTTAAAACTTGCTTTTTTGCCGTACATCAGGATACCCACCCTGTAGATACGGGCAGCCAGCCAGACCAGAAAGACAGTAAATAAAACAAGAGAAACAACTGAAACAGCAATCTGCCACCAGGGCGGATCAAAAGGAAGCCTTACCGGCATTACGATGGATGAAAGCAGAGGTATCATGCTTGACCAAACGGCGAGGCTACTGTCCGGGGCACTGACTGCACTGATACCGATATAAATGGAAAGCATCAATGGCATCATCACCGGCATTGTAAGTGAATTAGCCTCATTGATATCTTCTCCCACTGCTGAGCCAATCGCGGCAAACAGGGCCGAATAGGCAAAATAACCCGCCAAAAAATAAAATAATGTCAGCGGAAGAATTTTCCACCAGTTCATTGACTTGATCTCTGCAAATACCTGAGCAATCTTGTCCTGAGAGGTCATGGCCAGATCTTCGACAGGTATATCTCCTGTATTGATAGGTCCCATGGCATTCGGGTCAATATTAAACAAAGCCGTTCCGATAAAAAATATAACCGGCATGAGGACCAGCCAAATCCCTATCTGTGTAAGTCCTACCAACCCAACTCCGATGACTTTTCCCATCATCAGTTCAAAGGGTTTGACAGATGATATCAATACCTCCACGATACGGTTTATCTTTTCTTCCATCACAGAACGCATGACCTGCATGCCGTAAAATAAAATAATGAAAAACATGGTATAGCCGACGATGCCGCCCAGGATCGAACTGACTACTGTGGTTATGGAGGTCATCTTCTTGTCCTCCACGACATTAACCGGGATAGCATTGATTTCAGTGTCCAGGTTTTTGAGCGAAGACTCATCAATGTTGAGCTTTTTTAGCTTATAGTTTCTGAGTTTTTTACTGATGGCTGATTCGATCCCAAAACTCTCATCCATGGCCAGAGGGTCGTCAGAGTGGTATTTGTAGCTGTACTTTGAAGCAAGTGAGTCAGGCAGAGGTGGCAATTCGATCACTCCGGCGATCTTTTGACCCCTGTACTCTGCAAGCTGAGCTTCAAGTGGTGCATTGCTGAATTTAAATGCCAGGTTTTTCCGTGAGGTGTTCAATTCTCCCTGGAGAATGTTGGTTGGATCGTAGACGCTGATGGTTTTGGTTTTGTCCGATCCTGTGCCCATAATCAGTACGACCACAGCCATAAACAGGACTATACCCAGTGGCGTCAAAAGTGTGGTGAGCAAAAATGTTTTATTGAGTACCCTGGTGAGGTATTCACGTTGGGTTACAAGCCAGATCTTATTCATTGCTTAGGGATACTTGTTTGATAAATATTTCATTCAGCGAAGGAAGCACTTCGTTAAACTGTAGCACACTGACACCCTGGTCCATAATAAACCTGAGCATGTCATTTGCGGAGGTGCCGGCACCGGTTTTGAAGGTAAATCCGTCGTTTGATGTTTCAAGAATGTCAAATCCCTCCGGATATTTACCTGACGGCATTGACCCATGGTAGTGAAGGTTAAACTTGTTTTCCTTAAACTGTTCTCTGATCTCCTTTACATTGCCGTACAGGATGATCCGCCCCTTGTTGATGAGCACGATGTCTTCACAGATCTCCTCTACCTGTTCCATACGGTGTGTGGAAAACAGAATACTGGTGCCTTTTTGCTTGAGCTGGTATATTTCATCTTTGATCAGATTGGAGTTTATGGGATCGAGTCCGGAAAATGGTTCGTCCAGGATGATCAATGTGGGATCATGTACTATTGTGGCTATAAACTGAATCTTTTGTCCCATTCCTTTGGAAAGGTCACCTATTTTTTTGTCCCACCAGGAAAGAATATCAAATTTTTCAAGCCAGTAGACAAGTTTCCTTTTGGCATCCTTGCCGGAAAGACCTTTTAGCCTTGCCAGATATATTAATTGCTCACCGACTTTCATTTTTTTATACAGGCCACGTTCTTCAGGCATGTAGCCGATTTCATTGGGGTGAAGATGGTTGAGCGGTTGACCGTTTATGGTGACTTCGCCACTGTCTGCCCCTGTAATGGTGGTAATGATACGTATCAACGAAGTTTTTCCTGCCCCGTTGGGTCCCAGCAGGCCAAATATGGATCCTGATCTTACATCAAAACTCACATTGTTAACCGCTATCTGGTCTGCGTACGCCTTGACTACATTTCTTAATGAAAGTACATTATTGTTCATATCCAAAAGCCTGGTTGTCTGACAAAGATAGGGCAATCATGTATAACCCTTCTCTCAATTAAGACCAAATGTTAAAATATTCAGACATGGGTAAAAAAATTATGCCTGATAACGGCATTATTCCTTTTCCAGTGACCTGATCAATATATCCAGTATTCCGGCTGCTGCCTCAGAGATGATGGTGCCTGGCCCGAACACAGCAGCCACACCCTTGTCAAAGAGGAACTGATAATCCTGAGTGGGGATAACCCCTCCCACGACCACCATGATGTCTTCCCTTCCGAGGTCCCTGAGGGCCCTGATCGTTTCGGGCACCAGTGTCAAATGTCCGGCAGCAAGAGATGATATGCCGAGTATGTGCACATCGTTTTCTACAGCCTGTCTGACCGCCTCTTCCGGAGTCTGAAAAAGCGGTCCCATATCTACGTCAAATCCCAGGTCAGCAAATCCCGATGCAATTATATGAGCACCCCTGTCGTGTCCGTCCTGTCCCAGCTTGGCGACCATGATACGCGGCCTCCGGCCCTCAAGAGTGGCAAATTTGTCAGACAAGGACCTGGCATGTTTAAATTTTTCATCCATCTTTATTTCTTTGGAGTATATGCCTGTGACGGTCTTGCTGACTGCGGCAAACCTGCCGAATACAGTTTCCATGGCCATGGAGATCTCCCCGAGAGTGGCTCTGTGTCGGGCAGCTTCCACAGCAAGTGACAGCAGATTGCCGCTTCCGGTGCGTGCCGCTTCCGTTATGGTCTCGAGAGCTGATCTGACTTTGTCATCGTCCCTTGAAACCTTTACGGACAGTAGCCTGGCAATCTGGCCATTTCTGACCGCTGTGTTGTCTACTTTGAGTATATCCAGCTCCTGCTCATCTTTATGGACAAACAGGTTTACACCTATTACCCTTTCCATACCACTGTCAATCCTTGCCTGCTTGGCTGCAGCCGCTTCTTCAATCCTCATTTTGGGTATGCCGGCTTCAATGGCCCTGGTCATACCTCCGTATGATTCTATTTCACTTATATGTGCCCAGGCTTTTTCTGCCAGCTGTGCGGTGAGGGATTCGACGTAATAAGACCCCCCCAGCGGGTCCAGGGACTGGGTAATTCCGGTACCAGTCTGAAGGTATTTCTGGGTATCTCTGGCTATTTTAGCTGAAAAATCCGTCGGCAAAGCGATGGCTTCATCCAGGGAATTGGTGTGCAGGGACTGAGTGCCTCCAAATGCTGCCGCCAAAGCCTCTACACAAGTTCTTGCTATATTATTAAACGGGTCCTGAGCCGTGAGACTGTACCCTGAGGTCTGACAATGTGTCCTGAGGGCCATACTTTTTGGGTTTTTGGCTCCAAATTGGCTGACAATCCTGGCCCAGAGCAGTCTTCCCGCCCTCATTTTGGCGGCCTCCATAAAAAAATTCATCCCTATCCCCCAAAAAAAGGAAAATCGAGATACAAATTGGTCAATATCCAGACCCGAAGCAAGCCCGGCACGGATGTACTCCATACCGTCAGATAGGGTATAGGCCAGCTCTATATCCGCAGGAGCTCCGGCCTCGTGCATATGATAACCCGAGATGGATATGCTGTTGAACTTTGGCATTAAAGCAGCCGTATAGGCAAAAATATCAGAAACTATCCTCATCGAAGGCCCGGGAGGGTATATGTAGGTATTTCTCACCATAAATTCCTTGAGGATGTCGTTTTGTATGGTACCGCTCAGTTTTTCGGGTGTTACTCCCTGTTCTTCAGCCGCAATAATATAGAAGGCCAGTATCGGTATCACCGCTCCGTTCATGGTCATGGACACTGACATCTCATCCAGGGGTATTCCGGCAAACAAGATTTTCATATCCTCCACAGTATCAATGGCCACACCCGCCATACCCACATCACCTGATACCCGCGGATGGTCAGAATCGTACCCTCTGTGGGTGGCCAGATCAAAGGCGACTGACAGTCCTTTTTGTCCGGCAGCCAGATTCCTGCGATAAAAGGCATTGCTGTCTTCTGCTGTCGAAAAACCTGCGTATTGCCTGATGGTCCAGGGAGAGGTGAGGTACATGGTGCTGTACGGCCCGCGGAGGAAGGGTGCTATTCCGGCATGAAACCCAATGTGACCAAGGTCACTGATGTCATTTTTATCATAGTGACTTTTAAGTTCTATACCTTCAGGGGTCTTGGAAAGGTTGGCGTCAGCACTCATGAATATTTTAATTTGGAATGTAAATTTAAGAATAATCCGGCTTTCGCCAATATTGATTTTGCAGTCGTGTTTCAAATGGTGTTTAAAACAAAAACCTTGATCAGCAATCTGAACATCATTAAGTGGCCTTAAATGTTTAATTTTGTGTCCGGTAAAACGCCGGTCCACTTACTATGCAGTATCTCAGTCTGGAGAATGTCAGCCGTTTTTACGGTGAAAAAGTCCTTTTCGACAATGTAAACCTTTCCATCAGCAAAGGTGACAAAATTGCCCTCGTGGCCAAAAACGGCAGCGGTAAATCCACCCTGCTTCGGGTCATTGCCGGTGAGGAAGGGTCAGATGGTGAAAATGCAAAAATTCTGATCTCAAAAGATATCCGCATAGCCATACTGCGACAGGAACCGGTATTTGATCCGGAAGCAACCATCCTGGAGGCAGTCCTTGATTCTGATAATGAGGCTATCCGAGCCGTCGCAGATTACGAAAAGGCAGTACTAGCCGGTGATGAGGCCCTGATGCATGACTGTGTATCAAAACTCGATGACCTCAAGGCTTGGGACCTTGAATCAAGGATCATGGAGGTGCTGCACCGTCTGAAGTTAAAGGATATGAGCCGCAAAACCGGAGAACTTTCCGGTGGTCAGGCTAAAAGGCTTGCATTGGCCAAAATCCTGATTGAAGAGCCTGATTTCCTCATCCTTGACGAACCCACTAACCACCTGGACATTGAGATGATAGAGTGGCTGGAGTTTTACCTGCAAGGGCCCAATGTTACCCTGTTTATGGTCACACACGACCGGTATTTTCTGGAGAACATATGCAATGAGATCATAGAGCTCGATAACGGTAAAATATTTGTGTACCGAGGCAACTATACACAATACCTCGAAAAAAGAGAGGCCCGCCTTGCCAATGAAACGGCCAATCTGGACAAAACACGCAAACTTTACAGCCGGGAACTCGAATGGATGCGAAGGCAGCCACAAGCAAGATCCACCAAGGCCAAATCAAGGATGGATGATTTTTACGAAATTAAGGAAAAAGCATCCGTTAAAAGAGAAGGTGACGAGATCAGGATACCTATCCTTACCTCATGGCTTGGGTCCAAAATACTCGAGGCCCATAATGTCGGAAAAAGATTTGGTGACACCGTCATCCTGGACGGATTTACCTACAAATTCAAACGCGGCGAGCGGGTAGGTATTGTAGGTCCCAACGGCACAGGAAAGTCAACCTTTCTTAAGATCCTGACACAGCAGATGCAACCTGACTCCGGCAAGGTCGTGGTGGGAGACACCATCGTATTCGGATACTACACCCAGGAGGGCCTTAAGCTGAGTGAAGACAAGACCGTCATTGATGTGATAAGGGATATTGCCGATTTTATCCCGCTTGAAAAAGGCCAAAAGATTACTGCAGAAGCATTGCTGGAAAAGTTTCTTTTTCCGAGACCACAGCAAAGGGTCTACGTCTCCCAGTTGAGCGGAGGCGAAAAACGACGGCTTTACCTGCTGACCGTCCTGATGAAAAATCCAAATTTCCTTATCCTCGACGAACCCACCAACGACCTGGATATCATTACCCTCAATGTGCTGGAAGATTACCTGATGGATTATCAGGGTTGCCTTGTGATTGTGACCCACGACCGATACTTTATGGATAAGCTCGTGGACCATATTTTTGTGCTTGAAGGGGGAGGTAGTGTTACCGATTTTAATGGCAGTTATTCAGAATTCAGGTCCAGGAAAAAAGAAGAAGACAGGTCAAAACCTTCGGCGTCAGCCATAACCATTGCTGAAGAGCCGGAAAACAAGGGCAGGGCAACCTTTGAACAACGAAAAGACTTTGCCAGACTGGAAAAGGAGATTAAAAAACTCGAAGAAAGGAAAGCCGAAATCAATACCTTGTTTGAAGATGCTTCCTTGGGCCATGACAGGATCATTGAGCTGTCATCTGAACTCGAGAAAATCAATAATCAGCTGTCAGAGAAGGAAATCCGGTGGTTTGAACTGGCGGAGATGATGTAATTGTCTATCTACTTCCGCATTGAGATACCTTTTTATCAAAACTTCACTACCGCCCCAATTCCGTCTGATCCTGCTCCAATATACATCGAGGATTGTCCCTTTTTTTTGAGATTTTCATTATAGTAAAGAATAGCTTTTCTTTTTGAGTTTTGAGAAGCAAAAGAAAAGCCAATGGCTAGCCCTCCACAAATTAAGTTTCCCACTAGGCTTGTAGTAGCTTTTTTACGGTCATAAGGATTGTCCAGAAGGTAAAATGTAAAGGCCAATTGCCCGGCTAGAGCAACATAACTTAATGAATTCTGAACTTTAGACTTGTGCCAGTATTTATTTGAAAACTTGTTTTCTTTCATAAGTATTGCTACATCGGAAGATTGGATTCTATTACTGTCCATGTAATACTTTGGACCCCAAAATCCCGGAAATACGGTAATTTCCTGACAGGAACCTTGAAAAAAGAAGAACAGATTAATAAAACTTAGTAAGAAGGCATGTTTCATAAATGTGGTGCTAAATTAGTGACTATTAACAGGTTTTATATAAGTTTTATTGTGTTTCAAATTGTCTTATATCACCCTTTAACATAAATGCTCTGCAATTTTTATTAATTTTGCATGTCTAATAATTATTACATACAGAATTTTTACATGCAGACAATCAATATAACCCTGCCTGACGGCAGTGTAAGGCAATACCCCCAGGGTGTCACATCCCTTGATATAGCTATGAGCATAAGTGAAGGACTGGCAAGGAATGTGCTATCTGCCAGCGTAAACGGAGAAGTATGGGATGCCACCAGGAAGATTAACGCAGATGCTACTGTCAGGTTACACACATGGACCGACAAAGAAGGCAAAGCCACCTACTGGCATTCTTCCGCTCATCTCATGGCAGAGGCCCTTGAGGCCCTGTATCCGGGTGTAAAATTCGGCATCGGACCCGCCATTGATAATGGATATTACTATGATGTAGATACGGGCGACATCTCCCTGACTCCGGCAGACCTTCCCAAAATTGAGGAAAAAATGATGGAGCTTGCAAAAAACAAAAGCCTGTATCAGCGTCAGGCAGTTTCCAAGGCAGATGCCATTGCCTATTTTACCGAAAAGGGCGATGAGTACAAGCTGGAGCTTCTTGAAGGCCTGGAAGATGGGCAGATCACCTTTTATACCCAGGGCAATTTTACGGATCTGTGCCGAGGCCCCCATATTCCAGACACATCTTTCATCAAGGCTGTCAAGCTTATGAGTCTGGCCGGTGCATACTGGCGTGGGGACGAAAAACGCAAACAGATGACCCGGATATACGGCATCACCTTTCCCAAAGCCAAGGAGCTGACCGAATACCTGGAGCTATTGGAAGAGGCCAAAAAACGGGACCACCGCAAACTCGGTGCAGAGCTGGAGCTTTTTATGTTTTCAGAAAAAGTCGGACAAGGATTACCTATCTGGCTGCCTAAAGGTACTCAACTCCGCGAAAGGCTTCAGAACTTCCTCCGCACCGAGCAGGAAAAACTGGGGTACCAGATGGTGGTAACCCCGCACATAGGATCCAAGTCGCTGTATGTCACTTCAGGTCATTATGCCAAATATGGTGCCGACAGTTTTCAACCCATACATACACCCAGGGAAGGCGAAGAATTCCTCCTGAAACCCATGAATTGCCCGCACCACTGTGAGATCTTCGGCCACAGGCCAAGGTCATACAAGGAGCTGCCGCTCCGCATCGGTGAGTTCGGCACCGTGTACCGCTACGAGCAGAGTGGTGAGTTGCACGGCCTGTCAAGGGTCCGGGGTTTTACACAGGACGATGCACACATTTTTTGTACCGTTGAGCAGGTAAAAGGCGAATTCCTCAAGGTACTCGAGTTGACGCAGATGGTCATACGCAAGATGGGTTTTGACAATTTTACAGCTCAGATTTCCCTCAGAGATCCCGAAAAACCCGAAAAATACATCGGTTCAGAAGAAAACTGGAACGCTGCCGAAGCGGCCATCATTGAGGCGACCGGTGAGGTGGATATGGAAACAACCACGGTCTTGGGCGAAGCCGCCTTCTACGGACCAAAACTTGACTTCATGATCAAGGATGCCCTCGGCAGGTCATGGCAGCTAGGTACGATCCAGGTCGATTACAACCTCCCTGAGCGGTTTGGCTTGGAGTACATCGGTTCTGACAACCAGCCTCACAGACCGGTGATGATCCACCGGGCACCATTCGGATCCATGGAGCGGTTTATCTCCATCCTCATTGAGCACACTGCCGGAAAGTTTCCCTTGTGGCTGACACCGGACCAGTACGCCCTGTTGCCCATCTCAGACAGACTTGTGCCCTATTGTGAGGCGATCAAAACAGAGCTGGCAAGACACGATATCCGTGGTTTTATTGATGAACGGGCAGAATCCATAGGCCGCAAGATCAGAGACACAGAGCTCAAAAGGGTGCCGTACATGCTTGTCATCGGCGACAAGGAGGCCGAAAACGGTGTAGTCTCCGTCAGAAGGCAGGGACAGGGAGACATAGGATCCATGACCGTGACAGAGTTCATCTCCCACTTTACAGCTGAACTGGACAGTTAAGCCAAAGTTGTGGTTTTGCTTTTTTGGGAGTGCCCCTGACGCTTTGGTCAGGGTCGGGCTATCCGCTTTATTCTGACTGAATGGTCAGAATGCACGCTACTATCCCTCACTCAGGACGCATTGCCCTTACCGGGTAGGTTTAGGCTCGGCATAATGTAATTACCCTTACAGGACGACAAGCATATTTCCTGACAGGAGTGCCCGCCAGACTATTGTATTACAGCTTTCTGATCAGGCCCTCCTGGGCGGTGCTGGCCACCAGTACTCCGTCGGCTGTGAAGATCTTGCCGGTGCAGAATGCCCGGCCGCCGTTGGCATTGCTGCTTTCCACTACATACAGCAACCATTCGTCGGTTTTTGCCGGGCGGTGAAACCACATGGCATGGTCCAGACTGGCTATCTGCATAGGTGTGGTAAAAAACGACATGCCGTGAGGAAAAAGGGCGGTAATCAGCAGATTGAAATCCGACGCATAGGCCAGCGTAGTCTGGTGCAACAAGTCATCATCCGGCAATACCCCGTTGGCTTTAAACCATGTATGGTTCATGGCTGGGCGTATACGGGGATGAAACGGGTCGTAATGCTCTACAGGGTGGAAGACAAATGGTCCGTTGGGAGCAAAAATACCCCTGGGCTGTATCTTAAATTTTGCTGCAAACTCTGCAAAAAGGTCGGAAAACGATGTCAGGGATTCCGGTCTGGCTACATTGGGCATGGTAGCCTGGTGCTCGATGCCACTCTCAGGCCGCTGGTAGGAGGCAGACATGATAAAGATATCACGGCCTGACTGAGAAGCCACGACCCTTCTGGTGTTAAATGACCGCCCATCCTTGATGATCTCCACCTTGTAGGTGATGTCCAGGTCATTGTCACCCGGATTTATAAAGTAGCAGTGGATCGAATGCAGTATCTTGGCATCTTCGATGGTGGTATTGGCCGCGGAGACAGCCTGTGCCAGTACCTGGCCTCCGTAAACGTTTGGGCTGCCGATAAACAGATTTTTACCTGTAAATTCGTTTTTGCCTGAGTTTGTCAGGGATAGTATTTCAAGCAGGTTTGGGAGTTGGCTACTCATGGACCGTAAACTTGTTCATGTCTTTGAGGTAAAGCCCGAGGCACAAAACCGAAACAGCCAGGTGCAGGATAAACGCTCCTGGGCTGGATGTCAGGTACTGCTGATGAAGTCCATAGAAATATAAGGACACCACAAAGTGAAAGGCAATAATCAGCAGGCATACAAGTTTGTATAGCCTTGTGTATTCAAATCTGATATACAGCTGGTATGACAGAATAGCAAATACCAGTGCCAGGATTCCGTAGAGCCTGGATACGGCGATGGACTGTGGTGGCTGGCCCAGGTCCATCAGCAGCATATGGGGCATCATGATGAGTGTAAATCCTGCAAGCCCTTCAAGAAGAAAATTGATAAGGAGGATGTTTTTCATGGCCTGCATTGTTTTGGGCTACTTCTTTGTTTTGGGCTGGAGGGTGGTAATCGCCTTGCCCTCAACTTCTACCAGTGAGTCCATGGCAAATTTTGCCTCATACACCAGACCTCCGTCCTCGTCCCATTTGCGGAGATATCCGTTTTTTTTATCATCCTTAAATTCGCTGACATACTGAAGTTTGCCACCTTCGTAAAACAGGGTGTCACCCCCGTTCTTGAGACCTCCGATATAATACTGTACCTCTTTGACGGCACCGTTTTCGTAAAATATCGTGGTCTTGCCTTCTTGTTTGTCATCCTTAAAATACCTTTCTCCCTTTATGGCTCCGGAAGGGTAGTAATCTACCATTTTGCCCTCGATCTTTCCGTTAACACGGTTATAGACTCTTGAGAGCTCTCCGGTACCATAATTTTCGCGGACTTCACGGGTTTCCGGTTCAGGGGCTCCGGTTTTTGCTTCGTTCTTACAAGCGGAGACGGTTATTATGGACAGTACAATGTACAAAAAAAGCATTTGTCGGGTTGTATTCATGGTTTTTATTGCTTGTTTGATAATAAGACAAACAAAAAAGGGCCATTGCTGACCCTTCCTTATTAACTGTGTTTTATATTATTTAGTCCAGGGGAGATTATTTACTGCCCTTCCTATTTCTGTTCCGTATCGGACTCCTTCTTCAGCATCCATTCTGTAGTGTACTCCCAGTGGTACCCTTGACCAGGCGTTTTCAAGTGCCATCTCAAAGAAGCTGCTGAATGTCCTTGGATAACCTGAAAATTCAGCCCTGTGCTCATGACATTTGTCAGTCATTCCATATGAATAGCCAAACACGCTTGCAAGAGCCTCAGAAGCCGCAGCTCCGAAGGTAGCATGTCCTGAAGGATAAGCAGGGAAAGAAGGTGATATACCCTGATCTCCCGTAAGCGGATTATCCAGGTTTGGTTCCCAGCTTGGGTCAATGATTCTCTTAATGTAGGTCTCAGGCCTTTCAAGATTATATACATACTTGGAATTCCAGGCACCGACGGCAGCATCATGCAGAGCCACGCCTACTTTGGCATTGGCATAGATTGCATCCCTGAGGTTAGCTTCTTCGTTTTGATACACTTGATTGGCAATGGCAATAAATCTTGAAGGAGGGCTGAAGGTCAGTCCCAATAGGTCATCGCTCCAAAATTCACCAACCCACTCGGTCTGATATGAAAGTGATGGAGTATTTTGAGCCATTACTTCCACTGCCTGGGTGTACAGGGCCGAACCCGGTTCTTCGCTGTATGTACCTACATAATAGGTGTATGGCTTGCATACTTTCAGATCGTCCTTAATGGCAAGTGTTCTGGCTTTTCCCCAGTAAGGAAACATACCCTGTCCCGGTCCTGGAGATGTAGGTGTCCAGGCACCTGGTTCATTGAGCCTGTCCTGCCAGTTATTGTCCTTAAAAGGATCCTTGTACCCGTCAAAAGTTACTGCGTCTGATTTCATCCAGTCCCAAACCGCAGCTGCCACAGCTTCTCCGTGGTTTTTGGATCTGAGAAATACATCCTGGCTTATCTGCTCCTGAAAAAGTTTTTCATTTTTATTAGCAAGGGCACCAATTTTAGAATACAATGAACTTTCTACCTCAGGCAGTAGCCTGCTGTACAGATAGTAGTTTACTGCATTGACCACTGTTGGCCAGTGATACTCCTGATTGGTAAATGCTGCAGGAATATTAAGGCCATTGTACAGTTTGGCAAGCGAAGCATTCTCCGGCATACCAGTAATACAAGCTTCATAGTTTGCCAGACCGACATAACCCAGGGCGTTTGCCGTAGGACAAGGTCTGTAACCCGCTGCATATCTTTCTATTTCAAGCCAAATGTTATTCCACTCAATAACTACCTGGCTGTCAAACTTGTCTGCTGTCCTGAAAGTGGTTTCATTGTCGGTATTTATGTCCTTTTTGCAGGATTGGAAAGACACTCCGACTGTGAGAAAGGTTAAGAATATTAATAATGCTCTCCTCATTGGAATAAAATTTTAAAATTCGAAATGTTGTAAAATGGTCAAAAACGTGGCAAAACTAAAAAGAAGAAACTACCTGGGCAAGAAAACGGGATGAAAAATTTGTCGGATTTTTACAATTTATGTGATTGATTTATAAATAATTAAATGACTTATGGCTACATATTTTGGTTTTATTTATATGTATGTTGTGGAAAAATATGGCATGTAAAAACATTGTTCAAAGGCAATTTAGCCAAATTGTCATAACTTTGTTGTTTTATCTACAGATTGTGCTGGTGAAATGGATCATTTAATTGGATTAAAGGAAGATTTTGTCAGGTGTCTTGCAGAGTGTTTTGGCCTGCAAACAGATACCTCTGAGATTTTGATCAATGAAACAAGACGTGAATTTGCCGGAGATTTTACCTTCGTGCTTTTTACATATGTCAAACAACTAAAAAAGTCACCGGCAGAACTGGGTACTATTGCAGGTGACTGGCTGATTAAAAATTCATCCATAGTTGACGCCTGCGAGGTTGTGCAGGGCTTTTTAAACGTCACCATGTCTGATGCTTTCTGGCTACGGACCCTTAATGCCATATCTTCAGAACCTTCATTTGGCGAAAGCCCCGCAACCGGCAAAAAAGTTATGGTGGAATTTGCTTCGCCCAATACCAATAAACCTTTGCACCTGGGGCACATCAGAAACATCCTGCTCGGATGGTCTTGTGCCAGGATCCTCGAGGCCAATGGTTATCAGGTGATCACTACCCAGGTAATCAATGACCGCGGCATAGCTATTTGCAAGAGCATGCTGGCCTGGCAGAAATTTGGCAACGGTGCCACGCCTGCCTCCACCGGCATAAAGGGAGATCATCTGGTGGGTGACTATTACGTGTTGTTTGAGCAGACTTTCAGGGAAGAATACGAAGCCTGGCAGCGTACCAAAGAAGGCATTGCAGTATGGGATAAGTCAAAAAAGGCTGGCCAGGAAAAAGAAGATTTCTTTAAGGAATATAAAAACACCTACTTTAATGATTACAGCAGGATAGGGGGCGAAGCACGACAGATGCTGCTGGACTGGGAGGCGGGAAAACCTGAGGTTACCGCTCTTTGGAAGCAGATGAACAGCTGGGTGTACGAGGGTTTTGACCAGACGTACACACACCTGGGGGTTCACTTTGACTGTGCCTATTATGAATCAGAGACCTATTTGCTGGGTAAAAAGGCCATAGAAAAAGGCCTTGATCAGGGTATCTTTTACAGGCTGGAAGACGGCAGTGTATGGGTAAATCTCGAAGATGCCGGCATGGACAGGAAGATCCTGCTGCGTAGCGATGGAACATCCGTATATATGACACAGGATATCGGTACTGCTCAGAAACGATATGCGGACTATGGCATAGACCGCATGGTATATACAGTGGCAGATGAGCAGGATTACCATTTCAAGGTCCTGTTTGAGATACTTCGCCGTCTGGGAGAACCTTATGCAGCGGGATTGCACCATTTGTCATACGGTATGGTCGAGTTGCCTACAGGACGCATGAAGTCAAGGGAAGGCACCGTAGTGGATGCTGACGACCTCATAGCGGAAGTCATTGCCGAAGCCAGTTCCATTGCCGAAGAACGGGGAGAAATAGCCGCATTACCTGCTGCTGAGCAGAAAAACATTTTGAGACAGATCGGCTTGGGTGCCCTTAAGTTTTTTATGATTCGGATCCAGCCCCGCAAACGCATGATCTTCGACCCCAAGGAATCAGTAGACATGCAGGGTCAGACAGGCCCATATGTACAGAATGCTTATGTGAGGATACAGTCGGTGATCAGAAAATCCGGGGGAGAAGCAACGGGTGACCATAGTGAATACAGCGGAGTGGAGGACATGGAAAAAGTGCTCATCCGCCAGCTTATGCAGTTTCCGTCCGTGGTCAGGGAAGCCGGTGACAATTACGACCCTTCGGCTATTGCCAATTTTGCCTATGTGCTTGCCAGAGACTACCATCGGTTTTACCACGATGTACGCATCCTCAATGCTCCTGACACAAATGCACGAAACTTCAGGATAACACTCAGCGGTGAGGTAGGTAAGGTACTTAAAAAATCATTTTACCTTCTGGGCATAGAAATGCCGGACAGGATGTAACAGTATAAACCATTTGCACAGACCAAAATACAATGGAAGAGAAAAAGGAATCCCTCAATTTTATTGAGCAGATCATAGAAGAGGACCTGGCATCAGGAAAACATAACGGGCGGGTGCTGACGAGATTTCCCCCTGAACCAAACGGATATCTGCACATAGGCCATGCCAAGGCCATCTGCATCAATTTTGAGACCGCAAAAAAATACGGAGGCACCACCAACCTCAGGTTTGACGATACAAACCCCACTACCGAGGATACCGAATATGTGGATAATATCATGAAAGATATCAGGTGGCTGGGTTTTGACTGGAACGGCGAAGCACTATATGCATCCGATTATTTTGGACAGCTGTACGAATATGCTCTGGATCTCATACGAAAAGGTCTGGCATATGTCGATGACAGTACGCCGGACGAAATCGCAGCCATGAAGGGCACTCCTTCCGAACCCGGAAAAAGCAGCCCCTTTAAGTCAAGGTCTGTGGAAGAAAACCTGGACCTGTTTATCAGGATGAAAAATGGCGAATTTGCCGATGGAACACGTGTCCTAAGGGCCAATGTGGACATGACTTCGCCCAATATGCTTATGAGGGATCCGATTATATACCGCATAAAGAAGGAACACCACCACCGTACAGGCGATGAATGGTGCATCTATCCGATGTATGACTTTGCCCATGGTCAGTCCGACTCGATCGAGGGCATTACACATTCTCTGTGTTCACTGGAGTTTATTCACCACAGACCACTTTATGACTGGTTTATCGAGAAACTGGGCATATTTCCGAGCAGGCAGATAGAGTTTGCCCGCATGAATGTGGAGTACATGATCACCTCAAAACGCAGGTTACTAAAGTTGGTAAATGAAGGTTATGTCAGCGGATGGGACGATCCGCGTATGCCCACCATATCCGGTATGAGACGCAGAGGATATCCGGCTGCAGCCATAAGGACCTTTTGCGATAAGGCCGGGGTGGCACGCCGAGAAAATACTATAGAGATCAATCTGCTCGAAGCCTGTGTGCGTGACGAAATGAACCGGACCTCTCAAAGGGCGATGGTGGTGCTTGACCCGGTAAAACTTGTCATTACAAATTATCCGGAGTTTGAGATTGAGTACCTGGAAGCCGAAAATAATCCCGAAGATCCAGATGGCGGCCATCGTAAAATAGCATTTGGCAGAGAATTGTATATTGAACGGGAGGATTTTATGGAAGATGCTCCGCCTAAATATTTTAGAATGACACCCGGTGCTGACGTTAGACTTAAGCATGCTTATATCCTCCGGTGTACCGGTGTGGACAAGGGCAGCAATGGTGAAATAAATACCGTCTACGCCACCTATTATTCCGACAGCAGATCAGGCAGTGATACTTCAGGTATCAAGCCCAAAGGCACCCTGCACTGGGTATCTGCCCAGGATGCAATGGAATGTGAGGTCAGGCTGTATGACCGGCTGTTTACGGTACCGGATCCGGTAAGGGACGAAGACACGGACTTCCTGAGTTTTTATAATAAAGAGTCGCTCAGGACACTGTCAGGTGCCAGAATGGAATCCGGACTGCAGCATTGCAAACCCGGGGACCAGTTCCAGTTTCTAAGGCAGGGCTACTTCTGTGCCGATCCAGACAGTACACCCGGACATTTGGTGTTCAACAGGACGGTTGGACTCAAGGATAGTTTTGCCAAGGAAGTAAAATCATAAATCAGTCGATCTTGGCAAGCAAAAGAGGCCTTGCGAGGGTCTCTTCCAGAGAAATGAAAGTTTCCGTACGCTGTATGCCGTTGATATTTTGTATTTTGTTTGCCAGGATGTCTCTCAGATGGTCTGTATCCCTGCAGATGACCTTGGCAAATATACTGTATGTGCCGGTGGTATAATGGGCGTCAACTATCTCTGGTATTTTTTTCATTTCTGCCTTGACAAAGTCATACATATTTGATTTTTCAAGGTAGATGCCCAGAAAAGCCGTTACATCAAATCCGAGCATCGCATAGTCCAGTTCTGCACTTATCACTTTGATGAGTTTTGCATCCATGAGCTTCTTGACACGTGAGTGCACTGCTCCCTGCGACATGAATAATTTTTTGCCCATATCTGCATATGATAACCTTGCATCCTGTGCAAGGATAGTTAAAAGCTGGGTATCTATAGCATCCAATTCGGGCGGACCGTTCTTACTAGTCATAGCTAATTTTTTTACAAATATGGACATTATAAATAAATAACATAGTATTGTGCCGCAAAATATTGAAAATTATGTCTGGAAAACTCTCATTTACTGAAGTGATTTAACAGTCATTGTAACGATAACGAAGTGCCGGCTAAAGCATTAAACTTTATTTTTTATTTTGCCTGAAGGCATAATTGTATAATTTGGCAGGAAATTGGAAGGAGTATAAAAGTGCATACAGCGACACCACCATGACAGAAGGACCGGAACACGAAAATAATATCACGTACAAAGTTATGCAGCCACTGCTTCTGGGGGCATTTGTGGCCATAGGGATGATGGTAGGTTATAAGATGAATGACCTGCCGCAGATCAACCTGATGGGTACACAGGAACTGCCAATTGACAGCAGCAAGATGACAGGCAGGGTCGAAGAGCTGATACGATTCATAGACAACAGGTATGTGGAAGACCTGGATGAAAACAAGCTGATTGACGAAGCCCTGAATGGTGTGTTTTCAAAGCTGGATCCCCATTCTGTCTACATAGCCCCGGAAGAAGTACAGGATGTGGCAGACCAGATGGACGGCAATTACCACGGTATAGGCATCGAAAACCTTCTGATTGATGACACCCTGTGCATCAGCAGGGTTTTGAGGGGTAGTCCGGCAGAAAAGGGCGGGCTGAAGGCTTTTGACAAGGTGCTGGAAATAAACGGAAAACCAGTCACAGGCAAAGACTCCGACTGGCAAACGGTCAGAGGTATGCTGCGAAAACAACCCGGCGAAGAGGTCAGGCTCAAAATAAGAAGGGACCACCGGGTGATGGACGGAATCGTAATCAAGGTAGACCAGATCTCTGTACCTACAGTACATGCGGGGTTATTGCCGGGCATCAGATCCCTCTATCTGCGTATTGACAGGTTTGGCGCTAACACATACAAGGAGTTTATGGAAGAAGTGGAAAAATACTTTAAGGAAGGCAAAGCTTCTCATTTGATTATTGACCTCAGGGGCAATCCGGGAGGCTTCCTTCCCGAGGCCACCAATATACTCTGCCAGATCTTTAGTGAAAAAGGCAAATTATTACTGTACACTGAGGGCCGTAACAGCAAACGTAATGAGTATAAAACCAATGGTAAAAGGTTTTTTGAGATAGACAGGGTAGTAGTGCTCATTGACGAAAATTCCGCTTCGGCAAGTGAGATCGTAGCGGGTGCCATCCAGGACTGGGACAGGGGAGTGATTGTAGGCAGGAGGTCCTTTGGCAAGGGATTGGTTCAGGAACAATATGACCTTAACAACGGAGGGGCCGTCAGGCTTACCGTGGCAAAATATTTTACACCTTCCGGCAGGTCGATTCAGCGGGATTATGCAGACAGGGATTTGTACGAGCAGGACCACAGTGCCAGGGTCAAACATGGTGACCTTTTTAATAAAGACAGTTCGGTAGTTGCCAGGGGACACCAGCATTATACCTTGCTTGAAAAAAGGAAAGTAGAAGAAGCAGGCGGCATTACTCCGGATATTTTTATACCGTTGCCTACCGTATACAGAATGGACGAAAACGGAAGCATGAAAGCCGATATGCACGAATTTGTGTACCGCTACCTT
>JAGVTV010000143.1 GCA_019136675.1 Bacteroidota bacterium | reverse complement strand
ATTGTTACAAACAAGCCTGTAACCCAACGCATGATGCTTTTGTACATGTATGACACCAGAGTACGCCACTTGGGATCCAGCACCATATAGATGATGACGCCCAAAACAGCCAGTAATGCCACGATACCGAGGGTATTGGACAACATGGCCAGGATAGCGGCACTGTACTTAAAAAGAAGGAAGGCGATGCCTCCGATTATTGCCATCAGGAATATAGCTCCGGTCGTACCTTCAGGCTTTTGCCAAAAGGATTTTGGTTTTACGTCTGTATTTGGAAAAGTTGCCATGTTTTCAATTGTTTTTGAATGGTAAAATTATGTCATTTGAATAATATAACTCCTATAAATTGGTAACATTTTATAAAATCTTGTCATACAGCGACCCATCCTCCTCAACCTCACGGTACAGTATATCAAAGGTGTTGACAAATTTGTTCCTTGTCTCCTCGATCCTGGATCTTGAAGTTTCGGATTCTTCGCGAAGCCTGGATATCTGCTGTTCTATTACTGCATTTTCCTTTTGCAGTTGTTCCATCTTACGCTGGTTTTCGCTGATTTTTTCCTGCAGTCTGTTGGCTTCAAGTGTACGGCCGTCAATGTTGTTGGCAATCTGGTTTTTTAATGCCAGGGCAAACTGCTCTTTTTCTGCATTCAGGGTATTTTTGTAATGCTGAACAGTCTGCAGCAGTTTTTCTTTGGTCAGCCCCATAGTGGTGGCGGTCAGAAATGCACTTTTGGCAGCTGTGGATTCATCCATGCCAAGCCCGGTAAGTGATTTATAAGACTGCTTGAATTTGAGGTAATCAAAATCTTTGGACTGTGCATTGGATAAAGCCGTAAACAGCTTTAGCAGCACTTTATCGTCCATCTGGTCCGTCACCTCAAAAATGTCCCTTAAACTGATTGTCATGGTTTTTAATTTTTCCGGCACAAAATTACTCTCACTTAGCCAATGGTCTATAATAATTCGATTAATTCAGCAAAAGTTCCTACAAAACCATCCTCCTTTAAAAAAAGGCCTTTCCGTAGCGGTTTCAATATCCTTTTTTCCTTGGTGTGACCAGATGACTGTTTACCAGCTGCTCCATCATTTGAGCGTGACCCGGATTATTCTGGTCGAACTCCAGATCGTACATGCCTTTTTGCTGTCTTTGTCTTGATGCTTCAAACAGGGATACTGCACAGGCAACGCTGATGTTGAGGCTTTGCACCATACCATACTGAGGGATGATATAATTACCGTCAAGATGTTTTACGGCTTCTGCCGAAAGTCCATCATGCTCATTTCCAAACATCAGGGCGACCGGTACGGTAAGGTCCAGGTTGTAAAGCGACACTGAATCCTCACCAAGAAATGTACCGAAGATCCTGTCATATCTTTGGCGGGCAGCCTCAAAACACTTTTCCATGTCATTAAAGTACCACACCTTCACCCATTTTTTAGCTCCCGAAGAGGTGTTTTTACCAATGTACTGGCGGTGATAGTTGTTGCTTTCTTCGGTATAAAGTATAAAAACCTCAGGAACACCCACGGCATCACACGATCGTAACACAGCCCCGATATTGTGCGGATCATGCACGTTTTCGAGGATGACTGACAGGTTTTGTCTCCTGGCAACGAGCGACATAATTTTGGAAGCCCTGGTTTCATTGACGAGGGAGGCCGGAGATTCAGAAAGCGTAGTTACCTTTTTCTTTCCCATTTGTTGCCCCTGAACTCTATGATATCCAGGTGTTTGTTTTCGAAGTAATCAAACTTTAACGGGTCATTGGCCACAGGCGAATCTTCTGATTTGGCTTTTTTTATCTCGTAAATGCTTTGAAGGTAACTGGCAGGATCATTCTCAAGATAATACTGGAAGTTTTTGCCGTAATTATTGAGATTCCTTCCTATATACAGCAGGAGATCATAGCCCTTGACGGCTTCGCTGGTCGGTATCTCCCCGAACATATCGAGAAAATCCCTTCTGAACTCTCTGATTTTGCCGTGGTCAAGATCCACAAAGTCAGACATGACGACCTTCATCTGCAGAGAATGATAATAATCAAAATCAATTTTATCGGAATCATACATCACCGGCATGCCAAAAACGGAGATGGACCTTCCCGCCTTTTCGGCACTTAGCCTCCTGAGACATGAATAGATAAAGTCTTCGTCGTTATATGAATAATTTGGCACTATGACGGCCTTGATCTTCGGATTTCTGAGCATTCGTCTGAAAGCAGTTGGGCCCAGACTGAGGCTGTCAGTGGAAACAAAATAAGTGGTAAAAAAATCTTTTTCTCCGGTGCTCTCTTTGGCAGCCTCCTGAAAGTATTTAATCCACGCCTGGGTGTCTTTATTGTCTTTTCCTATAATCACTACTTCGCCTTTCTGATAGGATGCAGAGGTGGTCTGAGCCAGTTTCAGGAAGTGGTCCTTGAGGTTGGGCTTCATCTGGATGTAGTAGGGATTTTCTACTGTTATTTTGGTACTGGTCTGCCAGGGTGATATCAGAGGGATTTTCCTGAGTTTGCACTCCTCTGCCAGAAACTTCAATGCTTCCCGGTCGAAGGGTCCAATGACCAGATCTGTAGAATCCCCCAGTATTTTGTCCAGCTTTTCGGACACTTTAAAAGAACCTTCTTCGGTATCGATTACATTTACATCCAGTTTATACCCTTCGGCATCCAGGGCCTCCAGGGCCAGTAAGGCACCCGCATAAAAGTGGACAAACCTTGATTCAGATGGTTTGGATCCGCCGTCAGAATCAAAGGGTATCAGCATGGTGACATGGTAAATTTCCTTCCTTTCCAATCCGTCATTAAAGACCACCTTGGGTTTTTGCTTTATTGTTATGGGCTTTTTGGTCTGTGAGACATCCGTCCAGCTTACTGTATCCACAGGGACCCTGACTATCATATCAGCAGATGAAGGCATGTTTTTCTCATTGCCCTGAGGGATTGCGGGCTGAGATTTTTCGGCAGGTTTTGTGTCAGAAGCAGTTGGTGCCTTTCCGGAATCCTTAGGCTTGGTGCCAGTGTCTGCTTTGATCACCTGAGGAGAATTCACGACTTTGGCAGGCGTACAAGAAGACACCACAGAACTCAGGAAGATCAAAAATGCCAGGACCTTACTCCCATTCAATGGTGGCAGGTGGCTTGGTACTGATGTCATATACTACTCTGTTTATTCCTTTTACCTGGTTAATAATTTCGCTTGAAACGGTGGCAAGCAATTCATACGGAAGGTGAGACCATTCTGCGGTCATGCCATCTACCGAGTGTACACATCTTAACGCCACTGTGTATTCATAAGTTCTTTCGTCACCCATGACGCCGACTGACTGTACCGGCAGCAGGATAGCACCAGCCTGCCAGACTTTTTCGTACCAGCCACTTTTACGCAGGTTGTCAGTAAAGATCCTGTCGGCTTCCTGGCAGAGTCGCACTTTTTCTCTGGTGACCTCACCCAGCACACGTATGCCCAATCCGGGCCCGGGAAAAGGGTGACGGTTGAGCAGGCCCGGCGGCACGGACAATTCTGTACCGACCTTTCTTACTTCATCCTTAAAAAGCATTCTGAGGGGCTCCACAAGTTTCAGCTTAAGCTTATCAGGCAATCCTCCCACATTATGGTGAGACTTTATCGTTACGGAAGGCCCATGTACAGAAACCGATTCTATCACGTCGGGATAAATTGTGCCCTGACCAAGCCATTTGACTTCAGGATGTCTGTGTGACTCCTCTTCAAATACCTCGATAAAAAGCCTACCGATGATCTTTCTTTTTTGCTCGGGATCAGCCACGCCAGCCAAGGCATCCAAAAACCTGTCAGCAGCCCTGACCCCAGTCACATTGAGGCCCATGCCTTCATAGGACTTGAGGACCTCTTCAAATTCGTCCTTCCGCAAGAGTCCGTTATCTATAAAAAAACAATGCAACCTGTTGCCTATCACCCTGTGTATCAGCAAAGCGGCCACCGTAGAATCCACGCCGCCCGAAAGGCCCATCATCACATGATCATCACCAAGAGATGCCTTAAGCTGTGCCACTGTGTCTTCAACCATTGATGCCGGGGTCCAGCTTGCTTCCACACCCGCTACAATATGTATAAAATTATACAGCATCTCCCGGCCTGCTATGCTGTGGGTCACTTCCGGATGAAATTGAAAGCAGTACACCGGATACCGGTACAGCCTTTCATCAGACCGATAGGCAGCGATTACATCCGAACTCTTTGCAATGATGCTGAAGCCTTCCGGCACTTTTGTAATGGAATCACCATGTGACATCCATACCTGTGTAGCCGGGTCCACATCATTAAAAACCGGGTCCGGCTCTGTAACAAACATCACGGCCTTGCCATATTCCCTTATCTCAGACCGCAGTACCGTGCCACCCAGCTTGTGAGAAACCAGCTGGGCTCCATAGCAGACAGCCAGCACCGGATATCGGTCAAGCACCAGGTCAAGATCAAAGTCAAGGGCCCGGGCTTCCAAAACCGAAAACGGGCTGCCAGACAGAATTACCGCCTTAATCTCCCGGTCCGAGGGAAATTTATTGTACGGAAATATTTCACAGTATACATTAAGTTCCCTCAACCTCCTGGCTATCAGTTGGGTATACTGCGAACCAAAATCCAGAATTACCACTAATTGATTCATGGCTGCAAATATACGCCCTTGGGTCCACCTTAGGAAATGGAAGGGCATTAAAAAGCCAAATATGGAT
>JAGVTV010000079.1 GCA_019136675.1 Bacteroidota bacterium | reverse complement strand
TTGACCGCCGCACAGTGGGCTACAAGCAACCAGGGAGTGCAGAGTGACCTTCTTTTGTCACTTAACAATCCGGGATCACTGGCGTACAATGTTATCTTTTTTATCCTGATCGTAATTTTTACGTATGTATATACTGCGTTGATTGTCAATCCACAGCAGTATGCCGAGTACCTCAAGCGGATGAATTCTTTCATTCCAGGTATCAAGCCCGGACAGGACACTCAAGATTATATAGATACACTGACCACAAGGATTACATTGCCGGGAGCTATATTTATAGGCATTATTGCCATTTTGCCTGCAATGATCACTAAAATGGGTGTTAACACCGCATTTGCATACTTTTTCGGAGGCACGTCCCTTCTGATTCTGGTGGGTGTTGTGCTCGATACACTTCAGCAGATAGAAAGCTACCTGTTGATGAGAAAATATGACGGATTGGTAAAATCAGGTAGAATTCAGGGTCGAGGCAACCAGGGGATAACCATTGGTGCCGGCATGTGATAACCTGATGATCTACTATAAAACCAATGAGGAAATTGAATTGATGAGAGAGAGCAATTTGCTCGTAAGTAAAACTCTCGCTTATATAGCCGGCCTTCTAAAAGTAGGAGAAAACGGAAAAAATATTGACAAAAAGGCTGAAATGTTCATCAGAGACCACGGAGGTATACCAGCCTTTAAAGGATACAGGGGATTTCCGTCTACTTTGTGTATGTCACTCAATGATGCAGTTGTACACGGAATACCTACGGACAGGGCTTTCAGGGAGACAGATTCGGTTTCGATCGATTGCGGAGTCCTTCTTAATGGCTTCTATGGTGATGCGGCCTTTTCGTTTGCATTCAGAGAAGTAAAGGAAGATGTAAGAACCCTGCTTCGGGTGACAAGGGAATCCCTTTTGAAAGGTATCGAAGCGGCAAGGCCAGGAAACAGAGTAGGTGACATAAGTTATGCCATACAGCATTACTGCGAGAAGCAGCACGGATACGGAGTAGTGAGGGAGTTGGTCGGGCACGGAGTAGGCAAAAGTCTTCATGAGGACCCTGAAGTTCCAAACTTCGGACTCAAAGGAAAAGGACCTTTACTCAAAGAGGGTATGGTGCTGGCGATAGAGCCGATGGTCAACCTTGGAAACAAGGCAGTAAAACAGATGGATGACGGATGGACAATTCTCACCAGGGACGGCAAAGCCTCAGCACACTTTGAACATAGTGTAGCTGTTAAAACCGATGGCCCTGATATTTTGTCTGATCATTCGTTTGTGGACGAAGCCGTAAAAAAGAATGAAGAATTGGTTAATATTTCGATAAATTTTTAGATCTTTGCACTCCAATTTAAAAAATGGCTAAACAAGACCTTATAAAGCTGGACGGAATCATCGAAGAAGCACTGTCCAATGCTATGTTCAGAGTCAGATTGGAGAGCGGACACCTCATCACTGCCACTATTTCCGGCAAGATGAGGATGCATTATATCAGGATATTGCCGGGAGACAAAGTTTCCGTTGAAATGTCACCATATGACTTGTCAAGGGGAAGGATAAATTACCGGTATAAATAAATTTATTTAAAAAGCATTATTGCAATGAAAGTACAGGCATCAATTAAAAAGCGTTCGGTTGATTGCAAGATAGTCAGGAGGAAAGGGAAGCTTTATGTGATCAACAAGAAGAATCCCAAGTTTAAACAAAGACAAGGATAATATATCATATTATGGCAAGAATAGCTGGGGTAGATTTACCTAGAAATAAAAGAGGGGTTATCGGATTGACCTATATTTATGGGATTGGTCCGACTCTTTCCAGGAAGATACTTAGTGCAGCCGGAGTATCGGAGCACACTAAGGTACAGGACTGGACTGATGAAAATATTAAGTTCATTTCCAAGTATATCCAGGACGAGTTCAGGGTAGAGGGAGAACTCAGAAGTGAGGTTCAACTGAGCATAAAGAGGCTTATGGATATAGCCTGCTACAGGGGCATCCGCCATAGGAAAGGCCTGCCTGTAAGAGGACAAAGTACCAAAACCAATGCCAGGACCAGAAAGGGCAAAAAGAAAACAGTAGCTAACAAAAAGAAGGCAACTAAATAACCGATAATATTTATTAGACATGGCTAAAGGTAAAAAAGTCAGTAAGAAGCGGGTAGTAAAGGTAGAATCAGAAGGATTGGCCTTCATTCATGCTTCTTTTAACAATATAATCATTTCACTGACCAATAGGGCCGGACAGGTGATTACATGGGGTTCGGCAGGTAAGTCCCATTTTAAGGGAAGTAAGAAGAACACTCCTTATGCAGCCCAAATGGCAGCGACGGATGCTGCTTCAGCAGCGTATGAAGCTGGCCTCAGGACAGTGGAAGTTTATGTTAAAGGCCCGGGAGCAGGCAGGGAATCAGCCATTCGTGCTATTGATGCTGCCGGTATCAAAGTGCTGAGGATAAAGGATACTACTCCGGTACCTCACAATGGCTGCAGGCCACCAAAGAAAAGAAGAGTTTAATTATATCCTAAAATCCATAATTATACATGGCAAGATATACAGGGCCTACTACTAAAAAGGCGAGAGCATTTGGTGAGGCAATATATGGCACAGACAAGGCATTTGAAAAGAGGAAATATCCTCCGGGCCAGCATGGTGCGATGAAAAAAAGAAAGCAGCGTACCGACTATGCTATAGAATTGAATGAAAAGCAAAAGGCCAAATATACCTATGGTGTTTTGGAAAGGCAGTTTAGAAACCTATTTGAAAAGGCCGCTGCTAAGTCAGGTGTTACAGGGGAGATCCTGCTTCAGTTGCTTGAATCAAGGCTTGATAATGTTGTGTACAGGATGGGTATTGCTAAAACAAGGAGAGCGGCAAGGCAGCTTGTCACCCACAGGCACATAACAGTTGGCGGAGTAGTATGCAATATACCTTCCCGATTACTTAAGCCTGGTGATGTTGTGGCAGTACGCGGTAAATCAAGGACTCTGGATGTGATAGTTGCCAATACATCTGCCAAAAGAGACGGAAAAACTTTTGGCTGGATAGAGTGGAATCCTGACAAAATGGAAGGAAGATATCTGGCTCATCCTGAAAGGGAAAAGATCCCGGAAAATATCAACGAGCAGTTGATCGTAGAATTGTATTCAAAGTAATATATATGGCTGCCTGAACGGCGGCCTCTTCTATTTAATATTAAGAAAAAAAGTTGTAATGAGTATTCTGAACTTCCAAAAACCTGAAAAGATATTACTGCAAAAGGCAGATGACTTTGAAGGAACATTTGAGTTTAAACCGCTCGAACCCGGTTTTGGGCAGACCATTGGAAATTCATTAAGAAGAATATTGCTCTCTTCTCTGGAAGGCTATGCCATTTCAGCGATCAGGATTGCAGGAGTTGACCACGAATTTTCAACCATAAAGGGAGTGGTAGAGGATGTGGTCGACATCATCCTTAATATAAAGCAGATCAGACTCAAGCCCGTGGTAGTGACTGAGGGAGCAGAGGAGGAAAAAATATATGTCACCATTTCCGGAAAGGATAAATTCCTGGCCGGTGATATTGAGACAAACACAAATGTTTTCAAGGTCATGAACCCTGATCTCTACATTTGTACCATGGAGCCAAACGTAACACTGGAGATTGAATTTACCATTACCAAAGGTAGGGGTTATGTACCCGCTGATGAAGGATTGAGCAAGGATGCAGCTATCGGTGTGATACCGGTTGATGCCATTTATACCCCGATCAAAAAGGTATCTTTCAAGGTTGAAAACACCAGGGTAGGCCAACGTACAGACTACGAAAAGCTGACCGTGGATATCAAGACTGACGGCACAATACATCCTGAAGAAGCTATAAAGGAAGCTTCAAGAATCATGATCCAACACCTGATGCTGATCACAGATGAAAATATAACATTTAACGACTCATCTTCAAGGCAGGATGACGTAGTGGACGAGCATATCCTCCACATGCGTAAACTCCTTAAGACAAACCTGGAAGACCTTGACCTTTCAGTAAGGGCGTACAATTGCCTTAAAGCTGCCAAAATTAACTCCCTCGGTGAGATGGTTAAGTTTGATATGCATGAATTGCTGAAATTCAGGAATTTTGGTAAGAAGTCACTGGTTGAGATTGAAGAATTGCTCCAGCAAAAAGGATTGACCTTTGGCATGGACCTTTCCAAATATAAGCTCGACGAAGAATAATCGTTCCGGCCCGTATATCGGATTTATTATTAACAGGTAAGAAACGTTGTTCGGATGGCCCATGGCCGGATAGTGGCCCGAACAATAGTGGTGCCGAAAGACATTTAACATGAGACACGGTAAAAAAATCAACCACCTCGGGAGGAAAAAGGCACATCGTGATGCCCTTTTGCAAAACCTCTCCAATTCGCTGATCACTTACAAAAGGATCAACACTACCCTTGCCAAGGCCAAAGCACTCAGAGCATATGTAGAGCCAATCCTGACCAGGGCTAAGGATAACACCACCCATTCAAGAAGGATGGTCTTTTCAGACCTTCAGAACAAAGAAGCTATCAAGGAGCTTTTTGATGTGATTGCCCCTAAAATTGCCGATAGGCCGGGAGGGTACTGCAGAATCATCAAGACAGGATTCAGGAAAGGTGACGGTGCAGAAACAGCCATGATTGAGCTCGTTGATTTCAATGAAGTAATGAAGGCAAAAACAGCCACCGCCAAGGCTGGAACAAGAAGAAGCAGAAGAAAGGGTGGAGCAGGCTCAGGTGTTGCAACAGCAGCAACTGCCGCCGCAGTAGCCGCTCCGGTTATTTCCGAAGAAGTATCTGCAACCCAAGAGGAAGAATAAGTAGTTTTGCCATACAGGCAGAAAAGGTGCATGGATCTTTTGATCTTTGCACCTTTTTTGTTTTGCAGGAGCTATAATCGTGACATGATTGACAGTTAACAGTCTGCAATTTCTCTGGTTTTATATTAATCACGGTTATAATAAGTCTTTCTTTAAGCGTATATTTGCCCTTATATTCCAATAGTCAAATATGGAAGGATCAAAAAAGGACAAAGCAGTCGTACTTTTTGATGACGGCAGTTTTTATGAGGGCTCAGCTGCCGGAGCCAGGGGTACCGCCACCGGCGAGGTCTGTTTTAATACTGGCATGACAGGATACCAGGAGATATTTACCGACCCCTCCTATTTTGGCCAGATCCTGGTGTCCACCAATGTTCATGTAGGCAACTACGGTATCAAAAAGGAAGACAACGAATCTTCCAGGGTTCAGATTTCAGGACTAATCTGCCGCAACTTTACTAATGAATACAGCCGGCCGATGGCAGACGAGGATATTCAGCAATATTTTGAACAAAACAATATCGTCTGCATCTACGATGTGGATACCAGGGCCATTGTAAAAAATATCCGGAATAAGGGAGCGATGAACTGCATCATATCCACGGAAGATTTTGACAAAGACTCCCTCGCCATAAAGCTCAGACAAGTACCATCGATGGAGGGCCTTGAACTGGCCAGCAAAGTCACATCTCCGGAGGTTTATTACCTGGGAGATCAGCAGTCAGATGTCAGGGTAGCTGTTTTGGATTTTGGCACCAAGAGAAATATTCTGAACTCTTTGGCTGAAAGAGGGGCATACCTCAAAGTCTTCCCGGCAAAGACCACATTTGCAGAAATGGGGGATTTTAAGGCAGACGGATATTTCCTCTCAAACGGTCCGGGGGATCCCGCTACGATGGATTATGCCATCCAAGCTGTACGGGAGATATTAAAACTCAGGAAACCAGTCTTTGGCATCTGCCTTGGGCACCAGATCCTGGCTCTTGCCAATGGCATTTCCACCTACAAGATGCACCATGGCCACAGGGGGGCAAACCATCCTGTGCTTAACCTCAAAACCGGCAGGTGTGAGGTAACGAGCCAGAACCACGGCTTCACCGTTGATGAGAAAGACGTGTTGGCACACTCAGATACCATTGAGATTACTCATCGCAATCTAAATGACGACACCGTCGAGGGTATCAGCATGAAGAGTCAGCCCGCGTTTTCCGTACAATACCATCCGGAGGCAAATCCGGGACCCCATGATTCAAGGTACCTTTTTGATGACTTCATCGGCATCATCCGACAAACCAAAAACAACTAATCATAAATATCCGAACAATGAGTGTAATTGTAGACATCAGAGCCAGGGAGATCCTGGATTCAAGAGGAAATCCCACCGTCGAAGTAGAAGTAATGACCGAAAACGGTATTCTGGGCCGTGCTGCTGTGCCATCCGGGGCATCAACCGGCAAATATGAAGCCGTGGAGCTTCGTGACAACGACAAGAGCCGGTTTTTGGGCAAGGGGGTGCTTAATGCCTGCAACAATGTGGACGACAAGATCAGGGAAGCTCTCATAGGCGAAGACGTTTTTGAGCAGCGGTATATAGACGATATAATGCTCGAACTGGATGGCACCGAAAACAAATCAAATCTCGGAGCCAATGCCATTCTGGGTGTTTCTCTGGCTGTGGCCAAAGCAGCGGCAGAAGAATCCGGACAGTCACTCTACAGGTATATTGGAGGAGTCAATGCACATGTTATGCCCGTACCGATGATGAACATACTGAACGGTGGCTCACATGCAGACAATAGCATAGACTTTCAGGAATTCATGATCATGCCCGTAGGAGCAGACCTGTTTTCTGAGGGCCTGCGGATGGGGGTAGAGGTGTTTCACCACCTGAAGGCAGTCCTGAAGTCAAAGGGTTATTCTACCAATGTGGGCGACGAGGGCGGTTTTGCACCGAATATCAAGTCCAACGAGGAGGCCATAGAGATCGTCCTCAAGTCAATCGAGTCTGCCGGATATCGGCCGGGTACAGACATCATGATAGCCATGGATGCTGCAGCTTCAGAATTTTATAACGAAAAGGAAAAAATATACCACTTCCATAAATCAGGAGGTAAAAAACTTACCAGCGAGGAAATGGTAGAATACTGGGCAGGATGGGTAAACAAATATCCGATTTTCTCCATAGAGGACGGCCTCCACGAAGATGACTGGGAACACTGGACCAAGTTGACCAAAAAACTAGGTGGCAAGGTACAACTCGTGGGTGATGACCTGTTTGTTACCAATACAAAACGTCTGCAAAGAGGTATCGAGCAAGAAGCAGCTAATTCCATTTTGGTAAAGGTAAACCAAATCGGGTCGCTGACAGAGACTATTGATGCTGTAAATCTAGCTACCCGCAATGGATTTACCTCCGTTATGAGCCACAGGTCAGGAGAGACCGAAGATACGACCATTGCTGACCTTGCAGTAGCTCTCAATACTGGCCAGATCAAGACAGGGTCAGCCTCCAGGAGCGACAGGATTGCCAAGTACAACCAGTTGCTGAGGATTGAGGAAGAATTGGGGGATTCAGCATTTTATCCGGGAAAATCACTTCTTTCATAATAGTTTTGGTATTTTTGCAACAGGTCTCAGCGTTTTGAATAATATTTTAAATTAAAATTTTATGGCAAAAGATAAGAAAATGATTGATGATGTCGCTTCCATGATAGGAATCTCACCCTCCTGGATCAACAAATACACCGTGGTTACCTTGCTATTTATTGTTTGGGTGACCTTTTTTGATAAGCATAATATCTTTGCCTATCAGCGGCTTAAAGGCACCATTTCCAGAATGGAGGAAGAGAAAAAAGTACTGGAAGCAGACATCGCTCAGGCAATTGAGGACAGGGAAGACCTAAGGAACAATCAGGTGAAATTTGCACGTGAAAAACATCTTATGCATCTTCCCGGTGAAGAGGTCATATTAATAGAACAGACAGAAAAAAAATAAAATAGCAGCATGAGTGTACTGGTCAATAAAGACTCAAAGATCATCGTTCAGGGATTTACCGGTAAGGAAGGTACCTTCCACGCCGAACAGATGATAGAGTACGGCACAAATATCATCGGAGGAGTCACACCCGGTAAGGGCGGGACCGAACATCTCGGCAAGCCTGTATTCAACAGTGTAAAAGAGGCAGTAACCAAGGCAGGAGCAGACACATCCATCATATTCGTACCACCCGGGTTTGCCGCGGATGCCATTATGGAAGCTGCAGAAGCCGGCATCAAGGTCATCATCTGCATCACTGAGGGCATACCTGTCCAGGATATGGTAATCGCCAAGGCATATATAGAGAAGTATCCGTGTACACTGATAGGCCCCAATTGTCCGGGAGTCATCACCCCCGATGAAGCAAAGGTAGGCATCATGCCGGGCTTTGTATTTAAAAAAGGCCGAATCGGTGTGGTGTCAAAAAGCGGCACTCTTACCTACGAGGCTGCTGACCAGATCGTTAAGGCGGGCCTTGGAGTCTCAACGGCCATAGGTATAGGAGGAGACCCCATCATCGGTACACCCACCAAAGATGCCGTAAAACTTCTGATGGATGACCCTGAGACCGACGGCATCGTAATGATCGGCGAGATCGGTGGCAATTACGAGGCTGATGCAGCCAGGTATATCAGGAGCACGGGCAATAAAAAACCTGTTGTCGGATTTATAGCCGGTCAGACCGCACCTAAAGGCCGCACCATGGGTCATGCAGGTGCCATAGTGGGAGGTCATGATGACACTGCAGAGGCCAAAATGAAGATTATGGCTGAATGCGGCATCCATGTGGTCAAATCCCCGGCGGAAATAGGCATTACCATGGCCGGAGTCCTTAAAAAATAAGAAAGCAGGTTACTCAACCGACCTGATTTGCAACAACAGGAATTCTGATGCATCAAGTAATACACATACCCGAATTAGACAAGCACCAGCTCGAAGATTTTATCATAAAGGGCTTGTACGAGGACATTCACGAAGGAGACCATACCTCACAGGCCTGCATTCCAGCAGATGACCGGAGTACAGCAAGGCTGCTCGTCAAGGGTGACGGTGTGCTGGCAGGCGTAGAGGTGGCCAAAGCCATCTTTAAGCATGTAGATCCAGCCTCTACCATAGATGTGAGGATTAATGACGGCGAGGAGGTAAAATACGGTGATGTGGCTTTTTATGTGGAATGCAACTCGCAGGCACTGCTTAAGGCCGAAAGACTGGTACTCAATACCATGCAGCGTCTGAGCGGCATTGCCACACTCAGCAGCAGGTTTGCTTTTGAAGTGGAGGGGCTGCCGGTAAAGATCCTTGATACCAGAAAGACCACACCCCTGCTCAGATTTCTCGAGAAATGGGCTGTAAAAGTGGGAGGATGTGACAATTACCGGGTAGGACTCTACGACTGGATCATGATCAAAGACAATCACGTAGATGCGTGCGGCTCGCACAGTGAGGCCATAGACAAGGTCCACGAGTATCTGAAAAGCCACAAACTCGACCTCAATATCACGGTAGAGGTGAGAAATCTCGTAGAGCTCCAGGAAGTCCTGGACAAGGGGGGCATCACACGCATTATGTTTGACAATTTTGAACTACCGATACTCGCCGAGGCTGTTGCCCATGTCAGCGGGCGATTCGAAACAGAAGCTTCCGGCGGTGTTACCCTGCATACTGTACGCAAGATAGCTATGACAGGCGTAGACTACATATCAGTAGGTGCCCTTACCCATTCTGCAGGCACCATGGACCTCAGCCTCAAGGTCATACGAGACTGAACCGTCCGATGAGCAGACTCGAAAAAATTCTCCATTATTTCCCGGAAGTCTCCCTGCCCGTGATGGTGTCAGAAGAGCATCTCAGTGAGTTTGAAGCAATGTCAGATCCCTTTCCGCAGTTATTTGTGGAGGAAGTACTGTACGAGTGGGAGCCTGAAGCTGACGAAATGACCGAATTTATCCCCTGTTTCAGGTTGCCTAAGGAAGAAAAATTTGATACTGTGGTCTACTGGCGGGGGAGTTTGCTCAGATATGATTTTATCCTTGTGACACTGGATAAGTCCGGTCAGGTTATAGGCAGAAAGGTTATCGCAGGTACCATAGTCCGTGAAGGTGTCATCAGCCGGTCCGTCGCCTCCATAGAGCCCGACCTGACCATAAACATCGTGGCAGGCCAAGTGGCTTCTGACGAAGAGTATGACGGTACCTTGTCTAAGATATATTCCATGGAGGTCCTAGCCGGAGGTGAGATCATATTTACCGGCGAAGAAGTGTGACCAAAAAACGGCTAGGAATTCGTAATGCTGAATGTCTAAGTTTTTACAAATGGGTTTTAATTTAGAAACAAACCACTGGTACAACAGGCATAAAATCCATCACTGCAAAATACACTTATAAAATACTTTTGGCCGGGGTTCTTTCTACCGCACTCACATGTTAGGGCTCCGGGACCTCCCGAACAATCACATTCCATTTTTGAATTTTTGTCAATACAGAAGAAATGCATGCTTTGAAACTCTTTCAAAAGTAATGACCTGTTAAGTTTGTTCAGTAAACGAGAATGAAAATGGGGGTCCTCTATTTTAACCAAGCCAAGGACTTCATTTTTGTTGGTGTTAGTATGATCAATATTTATATTGTAAATATATTTTTTCTTTCCGGCATGGACAGTCAGTTTTTTTTCATACATACTGACCCTTGCCTGTCCTATTTTTTTGACTTTGTCGTGCCTGTTAATTTTAGTATTTTTTACTATCCAAACAGGCTCGTTACCGATGGTATCTGAAGAAAAAATTACCGTTAAATCGGTTCCTTTTACAGACCAAATGATATAGCTCTGACAGCTTAAAACCTCAGACACTATAATGAGAAAGAATATTAAATATATTTTCATTTTTGTAATATTAGATTTCTAATCATTTAAAAATAAGGTTCAAAAGTGTATCAACTGTACTGTATTACCTTACTGAATTCAGATTAATCATCAAAACAAGGTTTTCTTTCAAATTATTAATTCCCTCTACCCTTCCTAATTCATGCCCCTGATTATTCAATAATATAAAAGTGGGAAAGGAACCAATTTTCAGCTTTTCAAGGACTTCCTTTTCAGCAATATATTGGTCATTAAAGTTTATCTTGTTTTTATTGACAAACTTCCTGATCAATTCGACTTTATCAATGCAGTTAACTGGTATTACGTCTATTTTACTTTTATCATAATTATTCTTGATTTCATTGATTACAGGAATGGATTTTATGCAAGGGGGACAAGAGATATACCAAAAGTCCAAAAGGATAAGTTTTTTCTCTTCTAATACTGAAGAGAGCGAAGTGTTTGTGCTAGCATTTTTAATATTATCTAAAATATTTACCGACTCCGGGGAGGGCTTTTGAATTGCATTAGGTTGTTTTGCAGTAGGTTCATTTTTAAGCTGAGCCCTGGTTAAAAGCCACGGATACAAATCCAGTTTATTCATTTTTACATTAAAAACAATATTTGAAAGTGAAAACTCATCCTTTATGCTCAATCCCTGGTATGTGTATTCATAAATTATTGATCGAAGTGATCCGTTTTCGCTGAATATGTATGTTGTTTTATTATTTTGAGTATCACCGTCTTTATAATAATAAGTAATCTCACACTGCATGTCTACCCAATTAATCTGTGGTGGTCTTCTCCAATAAATGCTATCACTTAAATTAGGTTGCTGGTCTCCAAAATAATATTGCGGCAAGACGCTTGTGATGAAGTTGCCTTTAAAATAGTTGTCGACTGTTTGAGCATTTGTTATAGTATAAATGACAGAATCAGGTTTCATATTGATAAAATGCAATCCTTCTGTATTGTATATAACGCCTGTACCTGTATTGTAGTCATAATTACTAAAGTACATTTTAATTTTTGAGCTATTATTTCTTTCAGCATATAATTGACCAAAATTGCATGATTTTAGTTCTCCTTCCATTTGCCGCGTCTTTGTGTAGTCATATAGGATATAGTTTATCTCTTGTGCCCGGATAATATTGGCATAAGATAATAAAGTAAACATTGTGATTAAACTGAAAACCTTCATCTTATTTCAGAATGTAGTTAAGTAATAATTCCTATTGTCAATTTTAATATGCTAAATTACATAATATTTTTAAAACTTTCACCTGTATTGTGAAAATCTAAACAAATTGATTGAACTTCCTGAAGCAGGATTTTATTTATATCCTGTGGGAAAGGCCCAAATTAATTTTCATCAATATGCGAAAACCAAGACAACTAAAGGAGGCTGACCTGAAAGGCCAGATTGAAAAGCTTCTTTCCAAAAACCCACGTACCAGATTTAATATACCTCAGATTTGCCGGAAAATAAATGTATCCAATCCTCCCGGGGCGGTAAGGCAGTCGGTGCTCAAACTGGTTGCCGAAGATAAAGTCAGCCAACTGTCTGAAGACCGCTTCAGGTGGAAGGTAGCTGAAGCCCGCCAGATCAGGCGAAAATCAGGACCTGAAGAAGAGATACTTTACACAGGTACGGTAGACATGACCAGGTCAGGAGCAGCTTATATCACAGGGTCAGAATCTGTTGAAGACATCTATGTTCATGCCCGCAATCTCAAAGGAGCCATGCATAAGGATGTGGTGACTGTCGCTGTAAAGCTCAGCTACCGGGGCCGCAGGCCGGAAGGCAGGGTGGTAACCATAGACAAGAGGGCTCTGACCAGACTTATAGGACATATCAGGATATTTAAAAATTATGCCATCCTTACACCGGACAATTCAAGGATATTTCCGGAGGTACTAGTGCTGCACGACGACACTCTGGATTGCAATGACAATGACCGGGTAGTTGTTGAGATCACCTCCTGGGGTAAAGGCCAGAATAAGGCCATCTGGGGCAAGGTTATCAAAGTGCTTGAAGAGGTCTCAGACATTGAGATGAATATGCAGTCCATCCTGTTTTCCAATGGATTTGACCCCGAGTTTAGCCAGGAAGCTATGGATGAAGCAGAAAAAATGGACGGCACGGTGACAGAGCAGGATGTAAAGATCAGAAGGGACTTCAGACAGGTTCTTACCTTTACAATTGACCCGCTGACGGCAAGGGACTTTGACGATGCCATATCCGTGGAGCACCTGGAAGATGGCTTGCTTGAGATAGGGGTGCACATAGCCGACGTGACACACTTCCTCAAGGAGGACACCATTCTGGATAAGGAAGCCTTGAGGAGGTCGACCTCTGTGTATCTGGTAGACAGGGTGTGTCCCATGCTACCAGAGAAGCTCAGCAATGATCTTTGCTCTCTCAACCCCCATGAAGACAGGTTTACGTTTTCTTCGGTTTTCGTTTTTGACAAAGACTACAATATTGTCCGCGAGTGGTTTGGCAAGACCCTGATCCATTCCGACAGGAGGTTTACCTACGAGGAGGCACAGGAACGACTGGACTCTGGTAGCGGTGACCATGCAGAGACACTTATGCTTCTCAACAAAATAGCCCATCACCTTCGGGCCCGGAGATATAAGGAAGGTTCGATAAACTTTGAATCAGAGGAGGTCCGATTTGTCCTAGACGAAAACAGTCAGCCGGTGGGCATGCAGGTTAAGGAGCGAAAGGATGCCCATATGCTGATTGAGGACTTCATGCTGCTGGCCAATAAGAGGGTGGCCACCTTCGTGGCTAAAAAAGCTGTACCGGAGGTACCGTTTGTATACCGTGTACACGACCTGCCCGACCCCGATAAGCTGTCAGACTTTGCAGCCTTTGCGGCAGAACTTGGATTCAGATTCAGGATGGATACAGCTGCACAGATTGCCGATTCTTTCAACAGGCTCGCCAGCGAAATCGAGGCCAATCCTGTACTCAAGCTCCTGGAACCTCTGGCCATCAGGACCATGTCCAAAGCCATCTACAGTACAGAAAATATTGGCCACTATGGGCTGGGCTTTGAGTATTACACGCATTTCACCTCACCTATCAGGAGATACTCTGATGTGCTGGTACACCGCATACTCCACAAGAATCTCTCCGAAATATACCGGGAAGACAAGGCAAAGCTGGAGCAAATGGCCAAACACATCTCAGACCAGGAGAAAAAAGCTGCGGAATCGGAACGAGAGTCTGTCAAATACTTCCAAACCCTGTTCATCTCCCGGTATGTGGGTCAGATATTTGACGGTATCATTTCAGGTATCATAGAAAAGGGCATCTTTGTCCAGCTGACAGAAAGCAAGGTGGAAGGCCTCGTGACCTTCAGCAGCATGGGTGATATGTACAGTGTCTCCGAAAGCAGACTTAAGGCTAAATCCAGGATATCCGGTGACGAACTGACCATAGGCAAAAAGGTCAGAGTGCGTATCGTAGAGGCGGATCCGGAGACGAGACGCACCGACATGGAGCTTGCCGATGAAGAATAAATAGATTACCTGCTCAAGATCCAGTTGATCCCTGCACTGAAGGTCCTACCCCAGTGAAGGTTTTGCTGGTTGCTTGCTTCTATATGGATACCGTTGGCATTGTTTACCTGAAGTTGTCTGATATCAAAAATGTTTTTTACAGCCACAGTAATCCGAATATTTTTATCCTGGGTGAGATAGGAAATCCCTGTATTGAGCATATTCCACATATCTGTCAGTCCCTGTCTGGTGACGCCATTGTCATTGTAGAAAAATGGTGTTCGGCCGGTGCGTTTATGCCATATATTCCAGGAGAGTCGTCCTGAGGCTGTACCTATGGTAAGGTCATTGGTCCAGTCGGCCGACCATAAATAGTTTTTATTGAGAAGTTCCTTTTCCGGATTGTCAAAACCCGTTGCCAGCACATTGGAGCGGAAGGTGAGCCACTGACCAGCCTGCACACTGATCGATGCCCCAGCCCCAGAAGTTTGCCAGGTATCTACATTCTGATACTCGTAATGCACGGGGCCAAGGGCGGTGAGTACGATTCGGTCTCTGACCTTGTTGTAAAACCCTGTCAAGGTTAAGATTGCCGTATTTTCTCCCTTTTCGGCAAACGTCCAGTTTACTTCGCCACGAATGTTGACGGATCTTTCGGGACGGAGGTCAGGTCTGCCTATGACAAAGTGGTTTACATCAATAAAGCTGAAGAAAAGTTCCTTTACCGATGGGGATCTGAAACCGTATGCCCATGACATTTTTATATTCAGCTTATTAAATGGCTTGTATAATGCCCAGGTTGAGGGTGTCAGGGCGTTGCCATAACGCAGGTTTGAGGTCCACCTTACACCCGATTGCATTGAAAATTTTGTCACGGGCCGGAATTTTAAGCTTCCGAATAGACCCAGGTCATTGGTATGTGCCACGGAAGGATTGGCTGATGAGGTATCTCTCAGACGGGTTCCTGAGGCGGCTTCATAGTAGTTTTCCAGCCCCAGGAGGTAGCTCCACGTTTTGTCCTGACGGTCTCCGGCAAAGGTCACCCTTGCCAGCAACCCTGAAGCTGTGGAGGTATCCTGCTCGTTTTCCAGCAGTTGGCTGGTCGATGAATCAAAATTAAACCTGTACGAATTTTTAAGCCTTTTAAATACGTTGTATCCCAGGATGGCCTGTACAAACTGGCCGTTTTTAGTCCATCGCTCGGTATTGAGGTTAATGTCGTACCTGTCCGTGTAAAAGTAGTCATCAAAGGCATAAGGCTTGAAAACGGGCCTCCTGATGTCACCCAGGTTTTTGACAGATTCTGTCAACAGGTTTGTGGCCAATTTTATATCCGTCCTTTCATCCGGCTGAAATCTAAACATTCCACGGGCAGATCTCTGGTTTTTGGGATTCCAGATCTGATCTCTTTTTCCCACGGTGTCGGGACCGGGATGGAATTCGAGTAGGTTGGCGGATAGTTGCACACTGACTTTTTTGGTAGCCAATCCGGCATTGGCTGCCAGTGTCCTGAAGCCGTTGGTTTCGTATTGGCCGTTGACCCCCGTTTCGATTTTTGAAAGCTGGGATTTTTTGGTGATAAGGTTGATCACACCGCCTGAGGCTTCAGATCCATACAGGAGGGATTGGGCGCCTTCTATTATTTCGATTTTCTGGATGGATGACAGGGGAATCTGCCCCGCATCGATGTTGCCGTTTAGCCTTCCCACCACCGGCACCCCGTCTATCAGGATTTTAAGGTTTTCGCCCTTGAGGCCGTTAATACTTATTTCGCTGCCCAGCACAGGGTCCTGGGTGATTCTGAGGTTTGGCTCTGTCTGAAGTAACTCCTGCAGGGTCACGACGGCTCTTTGTTCGATGGCTTTTCTACCGATTACCTTGACGGAATTAACTGTCTGCCGGGCTTCTGTGGGTATAAACTGTGCCGTGACCACGACCTCATCCAGGTTTTTTGACCAGGCAAGCGTATCCTGCTCCTGGGCATAGGCCGGGAGAGTTGCTGCCATCAGTATAGTAATCCGGATGAAGTATTTCAGGTTGTTGCCTACCGGCATATCCGATCAGTTTTTCAGGATCTTTGTGGTTGTCTTGTTTCCCTGTAAGTCGGTCAGTGTGACGTAATACACGCCATTTGTCCACGAGCCGGTATCAATGCTTTCCGCCCCAAACAGTGTAGAGGTGCCTGTGTTATTCTGATACACCTTCCTGCCTGTCGCATCAGTCACCGAAATACTTATCGTTTGAGGGTTATTTACGGCCTTGTCAATCACAATGTACAACCTGTCTGTCGCGGGGTTTGGATAGATTAAAGATTGAACGCCCGGGAGGTCTGACGTAGCACTTGCTGTGATATCGGTTTTTTCCAGGACGGCTGTTCCCGTAAAAGAACCTTCAAAGTCTAAAATTCGGATTTTCCATACTTTTCCATCAGCTGTCTTGACAAAATAGACTCTGTCCATATCCAGGGACCAGGTTGTGCCCACCAGTGTTTTCCAGTCATAGCCTATCACATCTGTCAACGTCTTGAGGCTGTCCTTATATTGTTCAAAGGATACAGTCACGGGGTTAACTCCATCAGCCTCAGCTGTTTTTACACCAAAACCAGAAAGGATACCTGTTACGTTGTATTGCTGTATGATGGTGCCGGCCGGATCTTTGGCTATACTGATATATCTGCAGTACATGAGGTCAAATCCTCCTTCCGGCAATACATCGACAGTGGCGTGGGTGGTGAGGTTGTAAAAAATGAATTTTTTACCATAACTGTCAGCCATCTTGTCCAGGGTTTTCACCACTTCTCCGGTGCCGTCCAGCTTCGAGTAGCGGAAGGTATATGCCGTGGCGGTAAGAGACTCTATCTTTATCTTTCTGTATTCACCGTTTCTGAGCCGGATCACATATACTTTATCACCTACTACCTTAAATTGTGAAGGCAGGTATTCGCCCCAGCCAAAATCATAAGGGTTCATCGTGTCCCTGATCTCGTTAAATGCACCGTAATTCCATGATTCTTCGGTGTTGAGGTAACGGTTGTTTTTAATGGCTTCGACATCTATGGTAGCGTTGAAGTTGTCTGTTTCGGCATAGTAAAGTTCAGTTTGAGGCAGGTTCTGACCCATGGAACTACCTGAAGATTCGTTGATAAAAATCCCGGCATCCTGAAATCCGAATGCACTGAATGCTATATCCCACGCATCATTATTTACCTGCTTCTGGTAATCATCTGCAAGACGCACAAAACTCTGCTTATTATAACCCTGGCCGGTGCTGATCTCCTGGTAAGTCTGTCCGCTCAAGCCTTTGACTATAATAACACAAACTAAAAATGTCAATATCCTCTGCATATCCAATTATTTTTAAGCAAAGTTATGGGTGAAAAATGGCACCTGCCCAATTATGATTGTCAAATGAATGTCAAAAAAGGTTTTACAGGCTTTAGTCCACGGCAAGCCAATGAGAATATTTTAATAAATCATTACCCAACAGATATATCTGCCGGACAATACAATAGGAGGGGTATTTTGGCTTAAGCCAAAGGATAGGTATTTTGAATCAAGGGAAACCTGTTGTAAACTGCAATCTAAAAGCATAAAATTTCCATCAAATGCAAATTCGTCATTACCTTTGACAATACTCAATAACGTCATATGAAAGGATATATTCTTGCTTTTGACCAAGGCACATCCTCCAGCCGGGCTATCATTTTTGACCATAAAGGCAAAATCGTATCGGTCGCACAAAAGGAATTTACACAGATATTTCCGCAGCCGGGATGGGTAGAGCATGACCCTGCAGAGATATGGTCCACACAGATGGGAGTGGCAGCCGAAGCCGTCACCAAGGCAGGGCTTCTGATCCAGAACATAGAGAGCATAGGCATCACCAATCAGCGGGAGACCACTGTGGTGTGGGACAAAAAAACAGGCATTCCGGTGTACAATGCCATCGTTTGGCAAGACCGCAGGACTGCAGAGTACTGTGACCGCCTTCGCGAACAAGGACATGCTGAGATGATCCAGCACAAGACAGGTCTGGTCATTGATGCCTATTTTAGTGCCAGCAAACTTTTCTGGATTCTGGATAATGTAGAAGGTGCCCGAAGAAAAGCAGAATCCGGTGACCTTTGTTTCGGCACCATAGATACCTGGCTCGTGTGGAAACTCACACAGGGAAGTGTGCATGTAACGGATGTATCCAATGCTTCCAGGACCATGCTGTGCAACATCCATACCAGGCAGTGGGATGCTGACCTGCTGCAACTCTTCGGGATACCGGAAGCCATGATGCCGGAGATTAAAAGTTCAAGTGAGATTTACGGCTATACACAGCAGGTACTCACCTCTGTCAGGGTGCCTGTCAGCGGCATTGCAGGAGACCAGCAAGCCGCTCTTTTCGGGCAGATGTGCATCAAACCGGGTATGGTAAAAAATACCTACGGTACCGGTTGTTTTATGCTTATGAATACGGGCGAACATGCTGTGATCAGTAAAAACAAGCTGCTGACCACTATTGCCTGGGAGATAGCCGGACGTACGGTGTATGCCCTCGAAGGCAGCGTTTTTATCGCTGGTGCGGTAGTGCAGTGGCTGAGAGACGGACTCAACTTTTTCAGAAACTCCGCAGAAATCGAGGCATTGGCCACCAGCGTCAGTTCTACCGACGGTGTCTATTTCGTACCGGCATTTGCAGGTTTGGGGGCACCATACTGGGATCAGCATGCGAGAGGAACAATCACAGGCATCACCCGGGGGACTACATCGGCTCATATGGCAAGAGCTGCCCTCGAAAGCATCGCTTACCAGACATTTGATGTGCTTAAAGCCATGGAAGCGGACTCAGGCATCAGCATCGCAGAGTTGCGGGTGGACGGAGGGGCCACAGTCAATAACTTTCTGATGCAGTTTCAAAGCGACATTTTAAACTGCAGGGTAGTGCGGCCCCTTATCACTGAGACAACGGCTCTCGGAGCAGCCTACCTTGCAGGTCTGGCTACGGGCTTCTGGTCGGGAGTCGACGAAATCCAAAGTCAGTGGACCATGGAAGCAGAGTTCAGACCTGCCATTACAGACAAGAGCAGGAGGGACCTTTGCGTCGGGTGGGAAGCTGCCGTCAGAACCACACAGTGCCATTAACCTTCCCGGTATTATGAACAGGGCCGACCAACTGATTAAATTAAAAAACACCGCCCACTGGGACATCGTGGTGATCGGGGGTGGTGCCACGGGTCTGGGTACGGCCCTTGATGCTGCCGGCAGAGGTTTTAAGACTCTGTGCATTGAAAAACATGACTTTTCCTCCGGAACCTCCAGCCGGTCGACCAAACTTATCCACGGAGGGGTCAGGTACCTGGAGCAGGGCAATATCTCGATGGTCAGAAACGGGCTTTTTGAAAGATGGTTTTTCTTAAAAAATGCCCCTGTGGCCACAAGGCGAATACCCTTTATCCTGCCCGTGTACAGTTGGTGGAGACTGCTTTATTACGGCTTCGGACTTTTTTTGTATGACGTCCTTTCGGGAAAATACAGCATCGGCAAAACCAATTACCTCAGTAAAAAAGCTGTGATCGCCGCCATTCCTGAGATCAGAAAGGAAAAACTCAAAGGGGGCATACGGTATTTTGACGGCCAGTTTGATGACAGCCAGATCTGCCTGGCACTGGCCAGGACCACCATCGGTAAAGGCGGTACCGTGGTCAATCACATGGAAGCCGAAGGATTTATCTACAATGGAGAAAAACTCACCGGTGTCAAACTCAGGGACAGGATCACAGGCGAAACCTTTACCATTACGGCCGGAGCGGTCATTAATGCTACAGGTGTATTTGCTGATGAGCTTATGCAAAAGGACGACCACACCCACAGGAAAATCATCACCCCCTCGCAGGGCATACATATCGTGGCCGATAAAAAATTCTATACCAGCAAGGAGGCATTGCTCATCCCAAAAACCACGGACGGCAGGATACTTTTTGCGGTTCCGTGGCATGGCAGGGTACTACTGGGGACAACGGACATCAAGGTGGAAAGTACGGCTGAAGAGCCTGTAGCCACCGATGAGGAAATCCATTTTGTACTGGACAATTTTAACAGTTACACCCGTCAGCATATGTCGGTCAGTGATATAAAGTCGGTATTTGCAGGTCACAGGCCCCTTGTAAAGACACATAACCTGATCTCAACGGCATCCCTGCTCAGGGACCATACGGTTCTGGTATCTCACAGCGGACTGGTGACCATCACCGGCGGAAAATGGACCACCTACCGCAAAATGTCCCGGGATGCGGTCAATAAAGCCATTGCGGTATCTGGCCTTCCATTCAGGAGATGCCGTACAAAAAACCAAAAACTGGACCTGGGGCCCGGTCGTGATCATAGGTTGTCTGCGGTGTCTTTACACCCTGATTTTACCTACACGGAAGGTGATGTGATCACAGCCGTCAGGGAAAATATGGCCTGCACACTGGAAGATGTGCTTGCCAGGCGGCTGCGTATGTTATTTCTGGATGCCCGGGCTGCCCTACAATGTGCAGGTCATGTATGCCGGATCATGCAACTGGAATTGGGAAAGGATGACAACTGGACCAGGGAACAGTTAAGTGCATTTGACCAGCTGGCAAAAAAATATCTGCCTTCATCAGATCTTTTACATGAGCGATAATGCGACGATCAGAGGCCTTTTCCCATTTAAATCTTTTTGTTTTTGGTCTGATGATAATTGTCTGTGCGGCCTGGTTTAACGTCGGTTATCATCATCCTGACGAACATTTCCAGATCCTGGAACCTGCTGCCTTCAAGCTGGGCAAGGGATCAGAAGTGGACCTGCCTTGGGAATTGCATGAACGAATAAGGCCGGGATTGCAGCCTTTAATGGCATATGGGATGGTCAGGGCCCTTGATGTGACCGGGTTGTATGACCCTTTTTGGCAGGCATTTATACTCAGGCTTATCAGCGGTGTGGCAGCTTTCAGCCTTTATTATCAGTACTCAAAACGGCATATCATAACATTCAGCCGGCAAGAAAGTACCCGATGGCTTGTGATAGCAATTTGTTTTTTATGGTTTGTTCCATATGTTTCCTCAAGGTTTTCATCTGAAAACTGGGGTGCAATTTCCTTTTTTCTGGGAGTAATGATTCTGCTCCGACAAAATTCAAAAGCCTTCCATTTGACTATAGCCGGACTCTTGTTTGGCCTCTCCTTTTGGTTCAGGTTTCAAATGGGTTTTGCTCTGACCGGTCTGGCTGCCTGGCTGTTATTTGTACGTAAAATGCCCTTTTCGGGTCTTTTATGGCTTGCATCGGGGGGGTTGACAGCCATGTTTATTGGAATCTATGCTGATTTCTGGCTATATGGTGAGTTTGTAATTACTCCTATTAACTATTTTATCGCCAATATAACATACAACAGGGCCGCTGAATGGGGAGTAGCTCCCTGGTGGTATTACTTTTCCGAGTACCTTATAAGTGCAGCTCCGCCCCTAAGCGTAGCTTTGGCACTATTGGCAGTCCCTGGGTTTTGGGCGTTGCGAAAGAACGTATTGGCATGGGTGTTTGTGCCTTTTTGCCTGGTGCACATGGCAGTTGGGCATAAGGAGCTCCGTTTCCTGTTTCCTATGGTATTGCCGTACCTGATATTTGTGGTAAACGGTGCAGGAATCTTTGTTGATAAATTTGCTTTGAAAAGATGGCATCGCCTTGTTTTAGGTTTGTGCCTTGTTGTTAACACAGGATTGCTGACATTCAGAATTTTTGCCCCTGCCCATGATGCTGTTTTATATTTAAGGTTTTTGCATAAATATGCCCGCGATAATAACAAGCCTGTCCTTTTGGTTTCTGAAAAAGATGATCCTTTTGTTCAGGTGGGTATGTGCATGAATTTTTATAAACCAAAAAACATCAATACACTGATCCTGAAGGACCTGGAGTTTACAGAAAGTGAGATTACAGGGTCGTCACCCAAGGAATTTCTGGTTTTTCACCAAAAAGCCGGCCTGGATCTTCAAGTCAGGGGCTATAAAAAAACCCGTTTGTACAGTTTGTTTCCGGATTGGTTTAGCCACATAAATTTCAACAACTGGTTGGAACGGTCCAATATTTCAAGTGTTTGGTTGTTTAAAAGGGAATAAGGCATCTATAAATTATTCAAATACTAAGAAAAATTTGATTTTTAATTTGGCATTAGACTATGAATAAAAAATTTACCTTTACATAGCATTTCAGGGCATCTCATACGGGGCTTAATATTTCAGTAAAACACCACGATCACAAATATGAACTTATTTTTCTCTGAATTTATCGGTACTGCATTTCTGATTCTGCTGGGCAATGGCGTGGTGGCTAATGTTATCCTCAATAGGTCCAAAGGAAACGGAGGAGGCTGGATCGTTATAACTTTTGGCTGGGCCATGGCGGTATTTGTAGGTGTATTTATCTCTGCCGGGGGCAGCGGTGCACACCTGAATCCGGCTGTGACTGTGGCTATGACCCTGCTTGGCAGGACTGGCTGGTCACTGGTACCTCTGTACCTTGCCGCACAGTTTGCCGGGGCGATGGCAGGTCAGATTTTGGTATGGTTGGTGTACAGGGGTCAATATGGACAGACCTCAGATGCAGACACCATCCGGGCTACTTTTTGTACATCTCCTGAGATAAGGAATACGGTTGATAATTTTATCACCGAATTGGTGGGTACAGCAGTGCTGGTACTGGGTGTATTGTTTATGACTGCACCGCAGGCGTCTTTGGGTACGCTGGATGCACTTCCTGTGGCCTTGCTGGTACTGGCCATCGGACTGAGCCTGGGAGGCCCGACCGGATATGCGATTAACCCGGCCAGGGACCTTGGTCCCAGAATTGTTCATTTCGCATTGCCATTGGCAAATAAAGGAAAAAGTGACTGGTCGTATGCCTGGATTCCTGTAGCGGGACCGTTGGCAGGAGCCGTGCTGGCAGTTTTAGTATATAACCTCCTCAATAAATAAACCCCAA
>JAGVTV010000031.1 GCA_019136675.1 Bacteroidota bacterium | reverse complement strand
GATAAAGTCAAAGCCTGATTCTGTAAATATGTAATCAAAAGTCAGAGTCACTCTTTCTAAAGATGGACTTGTTGCCGGAGCACAAGGATTTCTGTCCGGGCAGAAAACCACGGCTACAGGTCCTGCATCTACATCATAGTCACCGTCAGGGCCTGCCTCGTCATGATACAGAATGGTCTCACCACAGGCAATGTTGACATTGATGGCCGCAGGAAATAAATCAGCTCCTGTCCCTGTCCAGTATTCATCCGGGTGGTTGAATGTCCGCACCACCTGAGCGGTCATGTCGGTTGCGGCCAAAAATACCACCGCAAAAAGACATGAAACGATTATTTGTGAAATTTTTACTTTCATGAGATTGAGTTTTGGAATTAGGAATTAAATTTTCAAAAGATTTCGGTAGAAGGTTTCTGCTTCGGCCATCTTCAAACCTCTGGCCGGAACCGTCTGCGAGGTTTGGTTGACAATAACCGTCAACTTGTCAAGTGCAGCAGATACACTGGTACCATTGTTGAATTCCTTCATAAGCAGTTGTCCAAATCTCCTTTTAAGGTTGACTTCGACCATCTGATCTGTAAAAGTAATGGGAGAATCCACTGTCAGTGTACCCACATTAGGGTTTGGTGGAGCAATAGTGACAGTGTTCTTCCAATCCGGGGTGGCTTGAAGGTAAGCGTTTACTGCAGTTTTGGCATCGACTACGTTTTTGTACTGTGCCTTCACTTCAGTCCCCAAAAATGCAAGCAATGCCACAAGGAACATTGAGAAAAAATCAAATTTTTTCATGAGATTGAGTTTTGGTTAATAAATAAATGTTATTTAATAAATAATAAATTAGCCGTACCAAATTCGATGATACAGGTCAGCGACACGTAAGGGGTGTCGTCTTACCACTTATTAAACCTTAGTCGATGATGTTCCCGGCATAAATGATTTTGATTTCGTCTTTATTTATGTACAGGATATCATAAGAAACAGAAACAGGAAGGATGCTGATTGATTTTCGTCTAGAGGGGGCATCGTTTCCCGGTGTAGTTTTCTTATTTCTTATATCATCACTATATAATAACATACACCTGTCCTTTGACAGGTATCTTTAGAACCACAAAGCTATGAATTAATAGGAATACAAAGTATATAGTTTAACAAATATTTTATAAAAATTTCAATATGTCTTGGCACCATAAGTAATCACATGCTGCAAAGATAGTCTATAAGCTGCAATATTAACATGGCATCTGCCACCTTTTTCAGTGATTTTGGTCACCATCAGACAGGTGACCTATAACTGTAGGGTTTGGTCACTGGTCTTTGGAGTCGTGTACATCCTGTCAGAAGGCTTACAGGCATGTCGCCGGTAAATAGCTGTGTTTACTTGAGGCAATATCTTCCTGGATTTAACTGAACCTTCACATGTAAGCGAACCATCATGGTTGATATTTCGCATTCAGCCTTTTCATGAGAACGCGGATGGCACGGTCTATTTCCTTGAAGGACTCTGCCTCACGTGATACATATATAAAGACCACAGCCATTGTTTTTTGGCCCGTACCGCCGGGTACCATGACCCTGACCGACTCACGCATCCTTCTCTTGAGCAGGTTACGATCTGTGGCCTTGCGAAACAACCGCTTCGGCACCGTGACGGCATACCTGAATGACACATCTACTGCTTCACCATGGTCAAGCATGAGCCAGGCGGCTTTGACAGGATGCATAAACAGGGTCTTGCCATCGGCAAACACCTTTTCTATGGCTTTTTGCTTTTTTAACCTGTGATCCACCGGATAATTTTATTCCGTAAGGCCCAAAAATAAAAAATTCCGGCTGTGGTACCATAAGACCTCAACCGGAATTGTTATTTTCCTGACCAGACTGTGCCGGACTTATTTAACTCCCTTTTCGTCAGAAACGGTCAACTTATACCTGCCACGTGCCCTTCTTTTGGCAAGTACCCTTCTTCCGTTTTTAGTTGCCATCCTGCTGCGGAATCCGTGTTTGTTGATTCTTTTCTTTTTTGACGGCTGATATGTACGTTTCATTTTATGCTGCTTTTAAGTAATGTCTGATTAAAAAAACTATCTTGCTTGTAAAGAGCCGCAAAAGTAATACTTTCTGCTGATTTGGCAAAGATATTTTGAAATAAAAATTTCATCCAAGCCTTCACCTGAGGATACATAGGTGTTAGCCGTTCATCGAAACGATAAATTCCTCATTGCTTGTGGTTCCTGCCATATGCTTCTTGATAAACTCCATCGCTTCATCAGGCTTCATGTCTGCAAGGTGATTTCTCAGGATAAAAAGCTTAGGCAGGATGCTCTCGGGCAATAGCAACTCTTCGCGGCGTGTGCTTGATTTTGTGATGTCTATGGCAGGATACATCCTCTTGTTTGCCAGCGACCTGTCAAGCTGGAGTTCCATATTGCCCGTGCCCTTAAATTCTTCAAAGATCACTTCGTCCATCTTGGAGCCCGTGTCGATCAGTGCCGTAGCAAGAATGGTGAGTGAACCGCCGTCCTCTATCTTTCTGGCTGCCCCAAAAAATTTCTTTGGTTTGTGCAGGGCTGTGGCCTCCACACCTCCGGAAAGGACCCTGCCGCTTGCAGGTGCCACGGTGTTGTATGCCCTGGCCAATCTCGTGATGGAGTCAAGCAGGATTACCACATCGTGACCGCTCTCCACCAGCCTTTTGGCTTTTTCCAGCATCATACCGGCCACACGGACGTGGTTTTCGGCAGGTTCGTCAAAGGTACTGGCGATGACCTCAGCGTTTACGCTTCTTTTCATATCCGTGACTTCTTCAGGCCTTTCGTCTATCAGTAACACTATTAGGTAACACTCGGGATGGTTAGCCGCTATGGCATTGGCCACATCCTTGAGCAGGAAGGTCTTACCGGTCTTGGGCTGAGCCACGATGAGACCTCTCTGGCCTTTGCCTATCGGAGTAAAAAGGTCAATCATCCTGTTGCCGTAATCCTTGCCCAGAGGATGGGAAGTCAGCTTAAACTTTTCATTGGGAAAAAGGGGAGTCAGATAATCAAAAGGCACTCTTTCCTTAAGTTTCAGTGGATCCAGTCCGTTTATGTTGCTGACCTTTAGCAGGGCAAAATATTTCTCTCCTTCTTTTGGCAGCCTGACTGAGCCGTGTACGGTATCACCGGTTTTTAGACCAAAGAGCTTGATCTGTGACGGAGATACATATATGTCATCCGGTGACGACAGGTAATTGTAATCTGAGGACCTGAGGAAACCATATCCTTCGGGCATGAGTTCCAGTATGCCCTCTGCTTCTATCACACCGTCCATATCAGGCGAAAACCGGGGCTCCTCCACCTTTGGTTCCTGTGGGGCCGGCCTTCTGTAGTCATTGCCGCCTCCGGGATGGTGTGAGGGTTGATTGCCTCCTCCGTAATTTCCAGGTTGTCTCTGGAACTTATGGCGGGGTTCGGGTCGGGTGATGGTGACTTGCTCTGTCCTTTCTGTCTGTACCACAGATTCGGCAATTACCGGGGGTGGTGAGGGTGCTGCAGACTCAGGAGCAGGAACTTCCTGCTTGGGCACAAAGACTACTTTTTCGGGTGCCCTGACTATCCTTACACGTTCTCTTTTATTTGTATTTTCTCCGTTTTCAGCCTGCACTGGTGCCGGAGCAGGTAATTCATTTTCGACGGGCGGGATGACTTTCACGTTTTCCTGTCTGTTTGAGCCGGGCTTTCTTCCTCTTTTTTTAGGCTGTGAGGATTCTTCCTCATCATCTGTCACCGAGCCTTTGTTTAAAATGGCCTGCTGGTCCAGAATTTTGTAGATCAGTTCCTGCTTGCTTAGTTTTTTAACGTTTTTTACCGAAAGCTTTTCTGCCAGGTCCTTGAGTTGCGGAACCAGCATATCATTAAGCTGCAAAATATCGTACATAGTAAAATGTTGTGTGTGGACTTGTGATTTATACTACCTGAAGTATGAATTTTATTGGGAGCAATGGTCCCTTTAAATCGTCTTGAAAAATTTTATTGAAAAGGAATCGCCGGCATGAGACCGGAGAGGCTTAATTTACTTCGAGCCACAAATTTAGACATATTTGACAATCAAATCACTATCTTTGCCAAAAAATTTTAAAATAATTATTCATAGCCTTCCGGCAATACAAATGTGAGAAAATGTTGGAGATTGGAATCATCAGAGATCAAAAAGAGCGTGTATTAAGCGGACTTAAAAAGAAAAATGCAAGCCCGGAAATGCTTGAAATGCCAGACAGGATCATAGCACGGGACGACGAGAGAAAGAGCACCCAGACCAGCCTGGATAACCTTCTGTCAAGGATCAATAAGCTGTCGGATGAGATTGGCAGTCTGTTCAAGGCTGGTAAGGCGGCTGAAGCCAATGCCATGAAGTCAGAAGTGGCAGCCCTCAAGGAAGAGGCAAAAACCCTCGAAGTATCACTCAGGGCCATACGGGACGACCTGGACGAGATGATCATCCAGTTGCCCAATATGCCACATGAATCCGTGCCTCCGGGTGTGGGAGCAGAAGACAACGAGGTGTTTAAGCCCTGGGGTGGCCCAATGCCTGAACTCGGAGCATCAGCCCTCCCCCACTGGGAGCTGGCAGAAAAATACAATCTGATAAGTTTTAAGGACGGAGTCATGCTTACAGGCTCCGGTTTTCCGGTCTATAAAAACAAAGGTGCCCGCCTGCAAAGGGCATTGATAGGGTACTTTCTGGACAGGGCCGTGGAAGCAGGATATACCGAAATCCAGCCACCCCTGATGGTCAACCGTGAGACGGCCCGGGCCACGGGCCAGCTGCCTGACAAGGAAGGCCAGATGTATTATATAGAAAAGGATGACTTTTACATGATCCCGACCGCCGAGGTGCCACTTACCAATCTCTACCGGGACACAATCCTGCAGCAGTCCGACTTTCCGGTGATGCTGACAGGTTATACCCCCTGCTTCAGAAGGGAGGCAGGCTCCTATGGGGCAGATGTAAAAGGACTTAACAGGCTGCATCAGTTTGATAAGGTCGAAATCGTAAGGCTGGAACATCCCGACAGATCATACGACTCACTTATGGAGATGGTGGCCCATGTCGAAAGATTGCTGGCAGACCTGGAACTTCCATACAGGATTCTGCGTTTATGTGGCGGTGATATGAGTTTTAACTCCGCTTTGACATTTGATTTTGAGACATATTCGGCAGCACAGGGCCGTTGGCTTGAAGTGAGTTCGGTCTCAAATTTTGAAACTTTTCAGTCCAACAGGATGAAGTTGAGATACAGAGATGAGGACGGAAAAACAAGGCTGGCCCACACACTCAACGGCAGTGCCCTGGCACTGGCAAGAATCGTGGCCACATTGCTGGAAAATCACCAGACACCGGAAGGTATAAAGATACCTGTGGCTTTGAGGCCATATACCGGATTTGAACTGATTAATTAAAGGAAAATCACCAGACAGGCTGTATGCCCCAGGTGATGGATTATTATTTGATAACAAAATTATTTTAAAAACACTTAAATCATTATGGTAGGACTTGGTTATTGGGTTGTTCTCGGTGTATTCACTGTCATAGGAATGGTCGTAGGCAACCGTCTTAAATCAAAATTTGCACATTACAGCAGAATAGGCATTCAAAACGGAATGACGGGCAGGGAAATAGCTGAAAAAATGCTCCAGCATTACAGGATTCATGACGTACAGATCGTCATGGGTCAGGGCTTTCTTACTGACCACTATAATCCGGCCAATAAAACCGTAGCCCTCTCACCGGAGGTATACAACGGAAGAACCATCGCCGCTGCAGCCGTTGCCGCCCACGAATGCGGTCACGCCGTCCAGCACAATACAGCATACTCCATGCTTACGTTGAGGTCCAGGCTTGTACCTGTTGTCCAGTTCAGTGCCAACATTCAGCAATTCCTGTTTATGGCAACTGTATTTGGCATGGGAGCCGGCATGGGAGGCAACCTTCTTATGATGATCCTCGTAGCCACTTTCGGACTCACAGCCCTCTTTAGCCTGGTGACATTGCCTGTGGAATTTGACGCTTCAAACCGTGCCCTGGCATGGCTTGACAATTCAGGATTTATGAGAGGCGACGAACATGACGGTGCCAAGGACGCACTTTGGTGGGCCGCCATGACGTATGTAGCTCAGGCTTTGGGTGCTTTGGTCATGTTTTTATATTTCCTTCTGAGATTCCTGGGCAGCAACAACGATTAAAAACAGAAAAAGGTTTTACCTTTGCAGCATTGATAGTTTATCCATAAAGAATCGTTATGTCATTACTTCTGGAAGAAATAGATGAGCACTTTACGCAGACCGTAGAGCACTTTGACAAGGCCATGGAACACCTCGCCTTTGAGCTGAACAAGATCAGGGCAGGAAAAGCCTCACCGGCTATGCTGGACGGACTGATGGTAGAATATTACGGATCCCCGACTCCGCTGACACAGGTGGCTAACATTAGCACTCCCGATGCAAGGACCATTTCCATACAACCCTGGGAAAAAAAGATGCTGGGAGCTATAGAAAAAGCCATCTTTGAAGCCAATATGGGCATCACACCCATGAATGACGGAGAAGTCGTCAGGCTAACTATACCGCAGATGAGCGAAGAGCGAAGGCAGATGATGGTTAAGCAAGCCAAACATGCCGCAGAAGAATCCAGGGTAGGTATCAGGGCTCACAGGCACAAGATGATGGATTTTATAAAGAAAAAAGTTAAAGAGGGTTTTCCGGAAGATCTGGGTAAGAGAAAGGAGGAAGAGGTCCAAAAAACCATCGACAGCTACATGACTAAAATAGAAAAGATGATCGAAGTGAAGGAAAAGGATATCATGACGGTGTAATTGCCCTTTTTAAACATATCATCAAATGAAACCAGACCAAAAGGCCCGTTTTTAAATGACGGGCCTTTTCTTTTAGATGTATGGACAAAAAGCCTTACTTTTACTTTGATTTAGATGGCTGTATGTATTAGGTACATAGGGCCGATGAGGTCAAAAATGACATATAATAAAAATATTCCCGACAAATGAGATCATTAAAAACAATATCCTGGATAACACTCGCAGTTGTGGTTTTGATGGCCGGAGTATCCGCATTCATGCCAAAAAAATACTCGGCAAAAGCGGAGGCTACCATGGACTGCCCTGCCCGCGTGACCCGCAATATAGTCAACAACCTCGGCCTGGCCAAAAAATGGTTGTGGCTGCCCGGCATAGACACAGCCTACACAGCATCGTGCGTAGGTGTACTTAAAGGCACCGGGGCAAGCTGCGACTACAACAGCAGCCTTCCGGCCAGCGGTGTAATACGCATCCTCAACAGTACTCCGGACAGCATTTCGCTGGCTGACGAGCGTAACGAAGGCAATACCACATTTTATAAATACAGGATTACGGCTGCGGACCCTGCACACGCCAGAGTAACGGCAGAGGCAACCGGTCACTCTGGATTTTTATCCAACCTTTTTAACTTTTGGCACAGCCGCAAACTAAAAAATCAGCTGGAAGAAGGACTTAGCAGCCTTGCCCGTACAGGCCGCGAACGCTATACTCAGGGAATTTACAATGGCTATAAGATTACAAAGACCAAATTAGACCAGAAATATTTCATTTCCTACAGGTCAGAAGTCGAATTTGAACACATGGCCAAATATTACAGCCAAAATATAAGTGCTTTATACCAAAGGGCTATGGAGGCCAAAATCACTGCTGCAGGAATGCCTTGTGGCCTGTATTACAAGTGGGACGACAAAGCCGGCAAAGCTGACATGGCTGCTGCCCTGCCCACCCTGGCAGCTTTTTCAGCAGGTGATGCATCATCTGTAACCTTACGGCCTGGCGATGCTCTGATTCTTACCTACATGGGAGACAATGCCAAGTCTGCATCGGCACACTTTGCCATGGATGAATACATGGAAGACCATGGACTCCGCCAGATACCCCCGGTAATCGAAGAATACATGACCGACCCTGCCAAAGAACCTGACCCTGCCAGGTGGGTGACTAACATCATGTACTACGTTGAGCCTATCCAATAGACCCATACCCGCCGCATTAAAAAATTCCATATTTTGATTGAAGGCAAAACCACTCCTGCATCGTCTGACTGGGTCTCCGAAATGAACCGCCTGAGCCTGGCCAGAATACCGTTTTTGTTTATCCTGGATTTCGAATTAAATAATCCGATAATACTTCCTATCGATTCGATGTCCGGTGATATATATTACAAATTCCGCGATGTAAGAAATTATACACTTTCAGGAAACAAAAGCAAGCCGCTTGTTTTCCAAACTTTTCCGGTGCCGTATGCGGAGTATAAAAAATCATTTGACAAGGTAAAAAGCCACATCCTTTACGGAAATTCCTTCCTTATAAACCTGACCTTTCCCACCCCTGTTGAGTCCAATCACTCCCTCAGGGAATTGTTTGATATAGCACAGGCCAGGTACAAACTATACTTCAAGGATAGGTTCATTGTATTCTCCCCGGAGACATTTGTTCAGATATCAACGGGAAAGATCAGGACTTTTCCGATGAAGGGAACCATTGACGCCTCCGTAAAAGACGCTGCCCGGAAAATACTGGAGGACCCCAAGGAAACCGCCGAGCACCACACCATTGTAGACCTGCTGCGTAACGATCTCAGCCTGGTCGCCCGTCATGTAAGCGTCAGGAGATTCAGGTACATCGATGAGATCAGAACTTATTCAAAAACACTGCTTCAGGTCAGCTCCGAAATAGAAGGCTCACTGACACAGCCTGTTTTTGGAAGCTTGGGTGACATCTTCCGCATTATGTTGCCTGCAGGCAGCATAAGCGGAGCCCCTAAAAAAAAGACCGTGGAGATCATTAAGGAAGCCGAGCCGGACGAACGGGGTTTTTATACCGGTGTATTTGGTATCTTTGACGGCGAAAACGTTGATTCAGCGGTCATGATCCGATTTATCGAAAAAACAGAAGGTAAGCTTACCTACAGAAGTGGGTGCGGCATCACCAGTATGAGTGATTGTGAGTCAGAATACAGGGAAATGATTGATAAAGTATATGTCCCGGTTGGTAGAAAGTATTAGGATCAGCGGCGGCAGGTTTTGGAATCTTGACCTGCACGAAGCCAGAGCAAACCACTCGTTAAAGACAGTATTTGGAATCAGCCGGCCATTGGACCTGAGTACTGCTCTCCACGATATAATTCCGGCCGGTCGTGGTACGTACAAATGCCGTGTATTATACCGGGATACCGTGGAAGAGATTACTGTTACGCCCTACAGGGTCCGCCCGATACAAACCGCCATGACAGTGGTCAGCAATGATATTGAATATACCCACAAGTACGAGGACAGGCCGGGCCTGGACAGGCTGTATGCAATGCGGGGGGTCTGTGATGAAATTATTGTCATCAAAAACGGACTTGTCACGGATGCCTTTTATTACAACCTGCTGTTTGAAAAAGATGGCCATCTTTTTACTCCTGCCACACCTTTGCTTAAAGGAGTGCAGCGGGAACTTCTCTTGATAAAAGGCAAGGTCACACTCCGGGATATCAGGATGGAAGAGATTTCCGACTATGATAAAATCCATTTCGTCAATGCTCTTACCCTTCCGGGAAAAGCAGTAATCACTCCCCGTGACATTTTCCACCATAACAGCCTGCCATGCTGAGAGTTGTCTCCTTTTTTGTAAACCGTATGCCAGGGCTCGTAAAAGGAATATTGGCTCTAGTCGGTTTTATCCTTGCCAGGGTGGTCAGATACAGGTCGGATGTAATATATAAAAACCTTAAAAACAGTTTTGGCCATAAAAAAAGTGATACCGAATTAAAGCAGCTACACTTCGACTATTACAGAGTACTGATGAGATACCTGTACGAAAACCTGGAACGTATCTCAAAACCCACAGAAGTCAGCCTGACCAGGCTAATTATGGAAAATACCGCAAAGTGGAAAGAAACTATCAGCACCAGGCCTACCATCATCCTCGCTTCGCATTATGGCAACTGGGAATACAACCTGTCTCTCTTGCCGGCGGTTATGACCCAGCGTATGATAGTTCTGTACAAACCTCTGGCCAATGCATTTTCCGGTCGGATCATGGAAAAAATAAGGACCTTGCACGGTGCTGAAATTTATCCTTCGGACCAAATGGTCAGGGTCCTTGCAGCCAATAGAGGCCAACCGGTAACTTATGTGCTGATTGCTGACCAGACACCCTTTAATATGAATGGTGTGTACTGGAATACTTTCTTATCTCAGAGAACACCCTGGCTCAACGGTGCTGAAAAGTTGGCAACACGTTATGCCATGCAGGTGGTCTATATCCACCAGATTCCATTGCCGGAAGGCAACAAAAAATATTACCAGCTTAAACCTGAGATCATTACCACCGATGCCTCAATTGAGCCTCCGGGATTTGTTACCGAAAAATACAGCCGTTTGCTGGAGGCGGAAATAGCGTCAGAACCCGAATTTTGGCTGTGGTCGCACAAACGATGGAAGAGAGCCCATACCGACCCGGGGACCTAATCCTTGTTAAAGATCGTCGCTGGATTTAGGGCGGACCAGAATATTCCATTTAAACCCTTTTACCTTTATGGCTTCGTGGTCAGTAGTCTTCATGGGTAAAACCCTTGACCTGGGTTCGCGGTAATTGAAGATATCCGTCAGCTTATTGTTGTCGAGATAAAAAGTCATGTTGGATGCTTCGGTGGTATTGACACCCGAATACCCCTTTTCTTTGTCATAGAGATAATACACCACCTGTGCATCTCCTTTCACATCCATCCTGTAGATCTTGCCTTCCTTGAAGAAAGCCTCAAGAAACCTCCCCCTGACCTGGTTAAAAAATATGAGGTCATCACTGCTCAGGATGGTGGCCTGCTGTCGTACCGTAAGCCGGTCCATCTTTTTGTCCTTCATAAAAATATCAATGGTATCTCCGGCGATTTGAGAACTGTCCGACCAAACAAACGGGGCTTTATACAGGGTAAATACAGAATCCTTCTTGCCATAAACCAGGGAATCACACACTGCCTGCATATCTGACTTAAAAATCCTCACGTTACGAATACCGGTAAAATAGTCAAATGTATCCATGATACCCGTACGGATTGTGTCCTTTTGTATATCTGACGTGATGCTGTCTGTTGCCATGGTGTCACGGACCATGATCTTACTGTCTGACTCCTTCTGGCCCCTTCTGGAGGTACGTTTGTCAGGAACTATGACCCTCTCCCTGATGCTGCGAAAAGACCTCAGTGTATCTGCCTTCATATACAGTGTATCCTTGTCTATCTCAGTGATAAACAGCGGCCTTCCCTTGTCATTGGAAGCTTTCATAAAATTGTTTTCGCCCCTGTAAACCACATGATCGGCGATGATGGTGGTACGGGCAGAGGTATCCCGCCAGACTACGTTGCCGTCGGCCTTTCCGTATTTGATGGATTTGTTGTAGTCGAGGCTGTCCGCCTCAATGATGGATGGCGGGTCGCTGACACGTGACCTGCCGCTGACGACAAACTTTTCTGTTTTTTTATCAAAATAAATATCTTCGCCCGTGACCTCATTGGACTCACCTTTATACCATGCCTTTTGTTTAAGCACATAAACCTCATTTTTGCGGTCATACGATATGACCCTTGCGGCAGCCGTATCTTTTTCTGAAACGTAATTGCTCAGGACGGCACTTTTCAGGGACACCTGGTCTGATTTCCCGTTGTAGCTTATGGTGTCAGCCGCCGCCTTGGTGGAACCTTCGGTATATTGGGCATCACCGATAAAATCCCCCGTTTTATCATCCAGATCAAACCACCCTCCCCTGCTGTATATGTCAGCACTGTCGCTGTGTATCAGGACGGGAGCCAGAAACCTGGTCATCTGTGTCTGCGTGTGATAGGAGAGCGAGTCGGAAACCAGATCAAAATCTTCGCCCGTGACCTTGACCTTTTCATAAAACCATGCAATCCTGTCATTGAGCCGGTAGGTGCCGCGTTTGCTTATCAGCGTCGAATTACCGTCTACCAGGCGTGCATTGCGGGTATAATATCCTATTTTGTTTTTGACATCGTACCTTAGAAAGGTGGTGTACAGTTTGCGGCCAGGCCCGTTTTCGAGGGTGATGTTGCCGTAAATGTAGGCAATAAGGGAATCCCCGTCGTATCTGGCAGAATCCGCAAAGATCCTGATAGTGTCATTCTGCAGCAGCACCACATTATAGTACATTTTTAGCAGGGATCCCCTGAGGACCGCTGTATCACAGTACATATATGCGTTGGAATGGAAAAGTTTGACATCTCCGTTAAGGTACTGGATGGCGGGTTCGGTCGTGGCATCGATTACCTGATTGTTTTCACTGTGAATGGTAATCTTTTTTTGTGACTGCTGACCGGTTACCATGGACCACCCTGCTGTAAAAAACAACAAGACAAAAAACCGGAACATTCCAAAGCCTTTACAAAAAGGAAAAGTCAAACCTTACTTTTTTCACCTACCATAACGTAAATTAACCGGCTCTTGTTACTCCGGTTATTGAATCTGGCGGCAAAGATATAACCCACAGACTTTAATCACTAAGAAAATCAGCCTAGTTTTGCAATCACCTCTGCTGCCAGTTTTTCTCCCAGGTGTGATCCGATGGCCACCCCCATGCCTCCCATCCTGACACCTGCCAGTACATTGTCATTAACCCATTGTGTGATGGGGTACTTGCTGGGACCCACACCGAGGATGCCGCTCCACCAGTGTTCGATCTCTCCGGAAGCTCCGGGATGGATAGTCTCCAGCATTTCGGTCAGATATGCCTTTATTCCTTCGGTATTGCCAAACTGGTCTGTGGTTTCCTCCTCATAAAACAAATTGCGACCGCCTCCAAGCAGGATCCGGCCCTCATAGTTGCGGAAATAGACATAACCTTTATCTAGATGGTATCCTGATGACAACCTGTTGGAGACTACAGGACGTGTGATCAATACCTGATTTCTGGCCGGTAACACATCGAGGGACGGAAGCAGTCTTGCAGCAAATCCATTGGTACATACTACCAGTAATCTGTACGGTATCTGCAACCCGCCCTCAGCGTGCAAGAGTCTGTTTTGGTAATCTACGACCGAGATGCTGACTCCGTTATGGATTTTGACCCCCAATTGCCGAGCCATATTTATGAGGAAGTTCATCATGGACACCGGATTAATCGTCCCCTCATGTCTGTTAAAGATCTTATGGGCTGAAAAGCCGGGAAGTTCGGTGTTTTCAGCGGCAGTGTAAGTGTCTTTAAGTCCTGTGGCTCTTTCAATGAGTTGATTGCAGTAGTCCAAATTATCCATACATGTTTGTTCCAGGACCTCGTCAGTCTTTCGGAAGAGCTCGGTGCCTCCGCAATCGGCGTATTCAAGAGCTGCAAGGCCTGCCCTCTCCTTGAGTTTGGACAATCCCTGCCACCTCATACCCACGATCTCCGCACAGGCTTCTGCCCCCATACTGTGAGCATCATCCAGTAATTCTGACACGGACCCAAAGCATGAAAAGCCGGCATTTTTTGTGCTTGCCCCATACGGCAGGGCTCCTCTTTCCAGGACCTTTACCGTTGTGCCTGGCCTCGCCTCAAGGATAGAAATGGCGGTGCTGATACCCACGATACCCGAACCGATGATTGTGACATCGGCATAAGATTCTATAAATTTTTTTTCCCAAAAACTATAATTCATTACCTTGCACCGGATAGGACCGGAACCTTGACCGTTTTAGAAATGTTAATGCTTCAGAATTCAAATTTGACAAAAATATAACTTTTACCACCAATGATACAGAGAATTCAGTCTGTTTTTCTTCTTTTGTGCAGTGCCTCCTTTTTTGGGCTGTTTGGTGTCCCTTTTGCCACCAGTTCAGTGTCGTTGCCTGAGTTGTTTTCCGATATGGTGTACAATGTCAGCGACAATATTATTTTGCTTATCCTGTGCATTCTGGGCGGGATTATATCCCTGGGAGCCATTTTTTTGTACAACAACAGGGGGCTCCAGCTTAAAATGAGCTATGTAGCCACCATGCTAAGTATCTTGCTGCCTTTGACTGCGTTTCTTTTGGTGTACAATGAGGGTACTGGCAGTGCCAATGCCGACAAGATCGATGATGCTCCCGGACTGTATCTGCCTTTATTGGGCCTGGTGTTTTCTGTCTTGGCTGCACGGTTTATTCAAAAGGATGAAAACACTGTCAAATCCATGGACAGGCTCAGGTAGAACCCTCGTCGCCGGCCTTGTTTCTCCTTTGCCTGAAGTAGTAGTATACCGGCACCCCCGCTGTCAGGATCAGAACCCCTGCCATGGACTCTGTTTGAAGGCTAAACAGTGTATTGATGACAAAGGATATGGTCACTGCCAGATAGATCAGAGGTATGACCGGATATAGCTTTAGCCTGTAACCGGAATGGGTGATTTTGCGTTTCCTGTAAATAAATATGGTGGCTGTGGCCAATGCCATAAATACAATATCCATAAAGGTGACAAAAGTGATCAGTTTGCTGAATGAACCCCACAACAAAATGAGGACAGTAGCCCAGCCAGCCTGAAACAGCATAGCTTTATAAGGTGTCCTGTACCGTGGTGATATATGGGACAAAAAGCCAAAGAAGATACCGTCACGGGCCATGGCATAGTAGATTCTGGGTGCCGTCATGGTATAAATACCTATGGTCCCGAAGATGGAAACGGTGATCATAACAGACACCATCTTGCCTCCCCAATGAAAAACAGCACCCATGGCATCACCTGCAAGCTTGTCGCTGGCTGCCATCTGCGGTAAACTCAGCACGGACATGCACGCCAGGATGACCAAAAGGTACACAATAGTAACGGCCATTGTACCGTAAAGCATCGCCCTCGGTACGGTGCGGGCTGGGTCAATGGCCTCTCCCGCTACGTAAGTGGCATGGTGCCATCCGCCCATGGACCAGAACACCCCCACAAACGTGAGCAGCATGCCGGTGGCGGGATAGTCAGGTACATTGTCTAATGGATTGAGGCTGAATCCGGGATAGGCTCCGGGCAAAAAATGGAGGCCGATTACGATGATGACAAAGATGGCCAGCAGCTTGAGACCTGTAAATATTCCTGCAAATCCCTGGCTGATGTTTACACCGAAAATATTGACCACAGTCAGTCCCCAGATGACGGCAATCGCTATGCCTGCCTTCATGCCCTCTGAAACCGGAGCAAAAAAACTGATATAGCCCGCAAGGGCCATTCCCAGGGCAGCGAGGGCTCCGGTATTCACTATCAGCAGAATAATCCATCCGTACAGAAAGCCCGTCAGTTCTCCGTAGGCATTTTTTAAGTAAACATAAACACCTCCTTCCTTCGGATAAATTGACCCAAGCTCTGAAAATGTCATGGCCCCGAAATACGACACCAAACCACCCAACGCCCAGGTTAACAATATAAAACCGTGATGGGGAAGGTTTTTGGCGGAGTCTGCCGGAGTCAGAAAAATGCCCGACCCTATGCATGCCCCGATGGCTATCAGTGTGAGTCCGCGTGTGGTCAGTGCCTTCTTGAGTTCGTCCATGTTCATGTCTGTTTGGCGTGATATCCCAGCATAAATATATTAATTAGTCCGGTATTGGTCTTATTTTTTTAATGGACCAAGGTAGCAAATGATATGTGCGGATTGGATTTTGTCTATAACCTTTCAAAACAAATACCTAATCACAAACGCACTCACGTTTATTTATGTATTTTTAACCTCTGTTTCGCCTTTGAACCATACCAACAACAAAGGAAATGACCCTGACCAGAATTTTTCTCTTTTGGTTTTGCTGCCTTTTGGCAATTGGGGACACCAGGTCCCAGCCGTGGAAGATTCCGGAACTTGCAGACCAGAAAATGGTTGTTGTCCCCTTTACCTATTCAAATGGATTCATCATTATAGATGTCATCCTGCAAAAAGTGATACCACTCAGATTTATCCTTGATACAGGAGCGGAAAACTCCATTCTATTTAAGAAGGAATTTGCCGAGGTCCTTAATCTCGAATACCAGCGTCGCATAAAGATCCTGGGTGCAGACCTGAGCCAGGAAGTCACAGCTTTCATTTGTACCAATACTTTTTTGCAATTTTACACCACGGTCCCGAAAAAACACAATATTATCGTCCTGGACAATAATTTCTACGAGTTTGAAGAAGTGGTGGGCACCCGGGTAGACGGCATCCTGGGAGCCGAGTTTTTTAGAAACCAGATTCTCCGTATCGACTATGGTAAAAGCCAGATCACATTGATCGCTCCTGAAAAATTCAAGAGCAGTATGGTCAAAAACTACCAACGGCTTGATATAGAACTGAAGTCAGGAAAACCGTACATCAATTGCCGCACGGAGGTAAACCCCGGATTTCCGGTTAATGCCAGATTGTTGTTGGACACAGGGGCCGGACTCACGGCTCTTCTGCATTACAATACCGATTCTCTGCTAAATTACAAGGGGCACCTGGTAAAAGGAAGTCTTGGAAAGGGCCTGGGCGGCGACATCGAGGGGTATATGGGCAAGATTCACAGGCTGGAGATGGGGCCATTATTTTTTAATGGCGTCATCAGCAGTTTTCAGGCCCTGGATGAGGCCCTGATTACTAAGGAAAAAATCGTCCGCAACGGACTCATTGGCAATATCCTGCTGGAGCGGTTTGATATTTACCTGGATTTCAGGGATACTGTGCTCTATGTCAAGCCCAAAAGAAACTACAACAAGGAATTTGTCTATGACAGAAGTGGCCTTTTGGTCTTTGCTTTCGGTAAAAAACTAGACAGCTATTACGTCAAATATGTTACGGAAGGGTCTCCGGCTCAGGAAGCAGGCATCCTGCCGGGTGACGTCATACTCAAAGTGGGCCTTTTATCATACAGGTGGTTTAGTCTTAAGCACCTGAATAAGATCTTATCGGGAAAACCGGGAAAAAAAATCAGGCTCAAACTACAGCGTGGTGACCAGATCATCCATAAGGAGGTAATCCTCAGAGACCTTTTTACATGACTTAAAGGGTAAGTATTTAAAGTGAAATCAATGGCTCCGAATAAACCAAACGGAGAAAGCTGCGTTTTGATTTCATTCAATTTACTTTATTACCTTCACATATATGATTCAGTTTCTTATTCTGGCGGTCAGTTTGGTCATGATAGTGTACGGAGCAAATTTTATGGTTGACGGAGCTGCGGCTATAGCCAAAAAATTTAATATCCCCAACATTGTAATCGGACTTACCATTGTGGCTTTTGGCACTTCTTCGCCTGAGCTTGCTGTCAGCAGCTATTCGGCCTGGACCGGAAACTCTGAGATAGCCATAGGCAATGTGGTCGGCAGCAATATTTTTAATATCCTGCTTATATTAGGAGTTTGTGCCCTGATCACTCCACTAACCATCCTGAGGAATACAGTCATGAAGGAGATACCTCTGAGCCTCCTTGCTGCCCTGGTCCTGTATGTTATGGTCAATGATTTAAGATTTAACGAAGGAACTAAAGATATAATTTCAATGGGCGATGGCATCATCCTGCTTGGATTTATGGCGATTTTCATGTATTACCTTGTACATCTGGCCAAGTCCAGTGGCGAAACTGAGGACCTGGAAATCCCTAACCTTTCACCCTATAAGTCGGTCTTTTACACAATCCTGGGTTTGGTGCTGCTGGTGGCAGGCGGAAAGTTTTTTGTGGACAGTGCCGTCAGTCTTGCCATTAGCTTTGGGATGAGTCAGGCTGTCATAGGGCTGACCATCGTGGCGGCCGGCACCTCACTCCCGGAATTGGCTACCAGCCTGGTTGCCGCCTGGAAAAAAAATTCTGATATCGCTGTGGGTAATGTAGTGGGCAGCAATATTTTTAATATCTTTTTTATCCTGGGCATCAGTTCGTTGGTTTCTCCCCTCGAAAAAGGAAACATTACAGAAGTGGACATGCTTACGTGCATCGGTGCCAGCGTTGCTCTTTTGATGTCGGGATATCTGCTGGGCAGATTCAGAATCAGCAAGGTGGAAGGTTTCATTTTTGTAATTATCTACGTGATCTATGTGGCGTTCCAGGTAGGACAGCTGGAAAAATAAGTCAACAGTTTTAAGTTCCTTAACACCGGCATTCTGTCAGCCCACTTATAAAAATCAGACCGCATATAAAATCACCCTATATCCAGCAATGCCTTGATCTTCATTACCTCTTCCCGGAGTTTTTCATAATTCTGGGCTGACATAGGTGCAAGTGGAAGTCTTACTTCATTGGTGCAGAATCCGAGGATCTCCATCGCTGACTTGATGCCTACAGGGTTGCCCTCGATGTACAGCCATTTGTGAAGGTCATACGTTTTAAAATTCAGGCTTCTGGCCCCCTCGTAATCCTGGTCCAGGGCAAAATTTATCATCTGGCTGAATGCCTTGGGCAAGGCATTGGCCATGACAGAAATGACGCCGTCTCCTCCCACCGCAGTCATCGGCAGAGCTACCTCATCATCACCCGAAGTCACGATAAAATGCGGCGGTTTGTTCTTGATTATCCGGGTTGTCTGGATGAGATCGCCCGATGCTTCCTTGATACCAATAATAACATCAGAATACTCTGCCAGCCTGACGGTCGTCTCCCACTCCATATTGGACCGTGTCCTCCCGGGGACATTGTACAGGATGACAGGCCGGGGACAAACATCAGCTACAGCAGCGTAATGCCTGAAAATGCCCTCCTGCGAAGGTTTAACGTATGCCGGGCTGGAAGACAGTATGGCGTCCACTCCGTCAAAGTTGTATGACCGGATCTTGGCCACGAGCTCCTTGGTATCATTCCACCCGAAATTTCCTGCCACGAGCGGCAGCCGGTTGTCAATTGTCCTGATGCAATGGTCCAGCACCTGTCGTGCTTCCGTTTCGTTTAAGGTCGCTGTTTCGCCTGTTGAGCCAAGAGCAACTATGTAATTGACCCCTCCGTTGATGACATATTCTATGATCCTGGTGAGACTGTCATAATCGACTTCATTGTTTTTAAACGGAGTAATGATGGCCACTCCTGTCCCAATAAACCTTTGATCCTTGGTCATTTTATTTATGGTTCTTGATTTTCTTACTGTATATGATTTACTGTCTTGCCGGACTTTTCACACTTACAAGATCTACAGCCGCTATCATTTTTTTTATTATTGTTTCAAGCCCGGTTTCCCCTGCCGTGTCCACAATCAGGTCAAAGTATGCTTCTGCCCTTTCTATGGCTGGCCCAATAATAAAGGATGCCGCCGTGAGTCCTATGATGTATTCAAAATGGGGTTGCATGGAGTTGCAAAGTACAATCATCACATCGAAATCCATGCCTAGGTATTCGTCTATCTTTGGTCCAAATGGCACACCGTACCATTTCAGGTTTTTACGGTTGTAGGCAGCATAGTCTACATTATCAAGAGGAAGATTATTGTCCACAAAGGCCAGCGACTTCACGTCTCTGGAGCCATCCTTATTGATCATTTTCTTAAACCTGTGTACGGTTTTTCTGTCCTCCTCAGAGGTGCCGTCAAAAAGAATAAAAAAGGTTCTTTCCGGATTTACCCCACTGACATTTCTTTTCCTCCTGCTGCCCACTGCATGGTACTCACGGTAGAAAACCCAGTTTTTTATACTTTCCAGCATATCTGTCAGGTGGTTTCTGCTATACCAAATCTGCCCATCTTTTCATATTTGTTTATCCTGGCCATGATACGCTCGTCTGCGTCCATGCCTGTAAGCATTGCCAACTCGCCTTTTATATGGGTCTTCAGTGCCCTGGCCATTTTTTCAGGGTCTGTATGTGCACCTCCCAGTGGCTCCCGGATGATATCATCTATCAGCCCGAATTCCAGCATATGCTCGGGAGTAAGCTTCAGAGCTTCAGCTGCTTCCTCCTTGTGGTCCCAACTCCTCCACAGGATCGAAGAGCAGGATTCCGGCGAAATCACGGTATACCAGGTGTTTTCAAGCATGAAGACTTTGTCACCCAAACCTATACCCAGTGCTCCTCCTGAGGCCCCTTCTCCTATGATGTAGCAAAGTATAGGAACCTTCAGCTGTGCCATTTCAAAAAGATTTCTGGCTATCGCTTCTGCCTGACCTCTTTCTTCTGCTTCCAGACCGGGATAGGCACCAGGAGTATCTATAAGGCTGATGACAGGCAGGTTAAAACGCTCGGCCAACTTCATGAGTCTCAATGCCTTACGGTACCCATCAGGATTTGCCATGCCGAAATTCCTGTATTGTCGCATTTTGGTATTCACTCCTTTCTGATGTCCCAAAATGACTACATTATAATTGTCTATTTTGGCCAGTCCTCCTATGATCGCCTTGTCATCTTTAAAGTACCTGTCACCGTGCAGTTCTGTAAATTTCTTGCACATTTGCTCGATGTAATAGAGGGTATATGGCCGCTCTGGATGACGGGATAGCTGTACCCTTTGCCAGCCTGTGAGATTGGAGTAGATCTCCTTTTTTGTGTTTTGAATCTTCTTTTCTAATTCCCGGATGCTCTCAGATACATCGATCACCCCTTCTTCACTGATCTCCCTGAGTTTTTCCATTTGCTCGTACAGACTCTCCAGGGGTTTTTCAAAATCCATGAATACCATGATGCTGAGTTTTGGCTTTCTGAAATGTGTGTAAAGGACAAATTTAACTACATTAGCGTTACCAAGGCAATTATCGGCAAACAAATTTAACCTCAGCCGAATTGAGCAGAGGCGATCTCAAAAGACTTTGCCAGGCCATTAAGCATTTTTAATGTGTCCCGAACACGACAATTTCAGATAATAAAGAGAATTTTGGCAGACCATTTTTTCGATTTTACCTGCGTTTACATATCTTTGGACAAATTATGACCGTGTTCCGTAACCTGCTGCTGCTGTGTTTATTAATGTCGATATCAAAAGCTTACGCTCAGGATGTCCATTTTTTTAAAGACGGTACACGGTGGGTTTATTACACGGAAGAGAGCTACGAGCCGGGACAAATCTGGCAGCGGTCTTTTATGGAGGAAAATACGATTTTGGGCGACACTGTAATGAAGGGAGTCACTTATAAAAAACTTTACAGGCGTTTTGTGCATTTCCTGAGAGTCATGCCACCGTTTCCCCACCAGAGTTCGGTAGACACCAGCTATGAATCCAGGGGACCTGAATATATCAGACTCTCTGAGTCCGGAAATAGGGTGTTTTACAGATCGCATCCTGACTCTTCCGAAGTATTGATCTGTGACTTTGACCTTCAAATCGGCGATACCATTCCGCTCAGATCCCTGGTCCCCCGTTATAATCAGGTCAAAAAAGTAGATACGGTTCATGTTTTTGGCCACATCCGCAAAATATTCGTGTTGGACACCGATTATAATCCAATACGCAATGCAATCATCGAAGGTATAGGTGGACTTAATGGGCTTACGGAAAACAAACCGGCATTTCCTGCTATAAGCGGTGGAATTTTTATGACCGACCTGATTTGTTTTGAATATGAAGGTCAGCAATATTTGCCCCCGTATACAGTCCATAATTTTTACCCTTGTCCGTCACATGATGAGTTTGCATCTAATACTTCCGATCAAAATTATGCAGAGTTCTCGGTGGCTCCTAACCCAAATTCCGGTATTTTTACCGTAACTGTCCCTGAGCATTTTTTAGGTTCTGAATTTATTTTGTTTGACCCAATAGGTGCAGTATTGCAAAAAACCACTCTCAAAACCCTGGAAACCAATGTCAGTATTAATTCTTCCGGATTACATTTTTACAGCATTTTAAGCCCAAAACACCAAACCACCTCCGGCAGATTACTGATTTACAGGTAATACGGGAAAACGATTATAGATGTCCAGCCTATCTGCCAAACTGTGGCACGAAGTAAGCAACAACGAGAAGATTTCAATCAACAAGGACCAGATGATCAATTTCAGCAATCCGCCGAATAAGACCTCAGTGGTAAAAAGATCAATGTCATTGCTGAAAATTAAAATGCTATGATTTTCTGTTGGATCAGGTACTTCAATGAAATTTTTCTTTTGGCAAATATGAGTGCAGCTTGCTGTGGACTTCTCAGGCTATTCATCAGGCATCGGATGGTCCTGAAAAAAAAGTACCAAAAAGATTTTTACATTATCGAACAATGCCTATCTTTGCCACGCTTTTCGAAGGAAGGGCAAAAAGGATCGGTAGTTCAGTCGGTTAGAATACGTGCCTGTCACGCACGGGGTCGCGGGTTCGAGTCCCGTCCGGTCCGCAAGACATAACGCCAAATTGTAGTAAAATACAGTTTGGCGTTTGTTTTTCAAGGAGTTATGAAAAACAAACTGGTAAAAAACACCAAACAGGCACAGATAAAATGCAGCCATATTGCAGCCAATATGCAGCCAGGCCATTTTTGTGCAGCCAATGGCTGCAAATCGGGCCTTCAAAATGACTATCTCTCGCCAGGACGACAAATTTTTTGCATTGGATCCATCACAAAATCCATTCTTTAATCGTTTAAATTTTAGTACCATGCAAAAAATTGAAGTAATGAACCTTAAGTTCATCATCAGAAAAAACAGGGTAGTCAGTGGTTTCGCCCCGATTCAGATGCAGATCACTATTGATGGTGAAAGGATTTTCTTTGCCACCGGCCAGAAGATCGAAGTAGAACAATGGGAGCAAAAGATGGGAAGGGCATCTGGAAAATCTCCCAGGATCAAAGTCCTGAATGAATTCCTTGAGAAAATGAGTGTAGACACCCACAAAGCTTACAACGAACTGAAACATCTGCAGGGTGAGGTGACAGCCGAGTCGTTAAGAATTCATTTGTCCCAGGGCGATAGGGATTCAAGAAAATCATTGGTTGAGGTCTCTAAAATGTATAATGCCCATACCCACAAGTTAATAGGGGTGGAGCTAAACAAGAGTACCTGGCAACGTTATTCTGCCTACAGCTCAAAATTGGCCAGCTTTATCAAACTTAAGTTCAAATCAGATGACATCTACCTGATCCAACTTAAGTACAACTTCATTGTTGAATATGATTATTATCTCAAGACTGAGGTTAAGATCCACCAAAACACTATTGTCAAGTACATCCAGTATCTAAACCGGGTAATGGACTTCGCTGTAACCCACGAGTGGTTAGACAAAAATATCTTCCAAAATTTCAAATGCCCCGTCAAGGAGTCCAGGAGGGAGTACCTCACCCATGACGAGCTGCAACGTATCATCGACAAGGACATAAAAACAGAGAGGCTCCGGGAGGTCAGGGACTGTTTTGTGTTCTGCTGCTACACAGGCTAC
>JAGVTV010000004.1 GCA_019136675.1 Bacteroidota bacterium | reverse complement strand
GCTTCCTCGATTCTGGTCCATGTGCCTTCACAGTCGGGAAAAACAAGGCTGGCATGCACGTCGGCAAATGCTTCGGCATACGCATAATATCCGATGTTAAAGTAATCTTCCGGAAAAAGCACAGCATTGGTCAGCTGCTCGAGAGAAAGTATTATCACACCGTCCTCCTTGTTGACCTCAACCGAATGCAGGTAGGGATGGTTTGGCGAAGGGAAGGGATGCTTGTAGAGAAAGATACGGTCATACTCGCCTATCAGGTAATCCCTGTAGTTCAGGCACATCTCCACGCCGTGGGCAGCGACCATGCATTTTATGTCTTCCGGCACAGCCCTCATTTCAGAACCGACGGATTGGAAAAGCCTACCGTTAAGGTACAGCATTAATCTGTGGTCAAATGTCTGCAGTTGCTTATGAGAAAATTTTGCATACGGCCTGAAATACTTTTGAAGCCACTCCCTGAGCTGTGGCTCCGGCCCATGTGGAAATTTCTGCAACCACCAATGATCGATTACTCCATGAAATACGTACAGACAAACCAGCAGAAGCACAGGCACGGCCACATAAACTGATAGCCTGCCCCAGGTAAAATACATTATGGCCACAGCCAAAATAATAAGTGGAAAGGCCAGCACCTGAGTTATGGAGTGGATCTTTATAGGCATGAACGATTATTAACTGAGCGTAAAATTAGGGGTGAAAAATAAAAAAGGGGCAATTTTGTCATAAAATCACCCCTTTTTTGTGTGGTACCTCCCAGATTTGAACTGGGGACACACGGATTTTCAGTCCGTTGCTCTACCAACTGAGCTAAGGTACCGTTTAGCTGCCTGGAAAAGCGACGCAAAATTAAAACCTTTTTTCACATTACAAAAAATATTTAATACAAATGTGGTTTGCTCACCGAGACAGTTAAAAAGTCAGTCAATGGTTGCAACCCCTAAAAGGTGCATTATAGCAGCCTATAAAATATCATAAGATCAGTACGGTTGGTCCGACGACCATCATGACCAACATCATTGGTATAAATTTACAATAATCCGGCGGTAAAGCCACTTCGGTTGTACATTTGTGTCGAAATTGGTGTAATCTTTGTACATCAGAAAAAAAGAAACCAAATGACCCAATCCATTCACAGCATTCCCAGGACCCAGGCCCAGATATCCAGAGCTGCTATACAAAGGCTTTATGTATCGATGCGTCACTTGATCCTGAGAGGCTCATATAAACCACTTGGGGTTTCTGGTGAGTCGATGATTGAAGCCATGTTGCTTTTAAAGCCGGAGATCTATGGTTCTGTGGGCGATGAAGAAAAAGTGGAACTAGAGGGCCTATTATACATTTTTCAGAGATTGCCCAGAGGGATTGAGCAGTGCAGATATATCAAATTGATCTCCAGAGAGGGATTTGATCTTTCACATTTCGAAAAGCATGTACCTCCCAGAAGAAAGAGAGATTGCTACAGGGTGGATGAAGAAAACATGGTGATAGAGATGACAAGGGGAGGAAGCGACATCTATGACATACTCACTCATCTCACCTTCATGTACATTGAGGCCGAGAAAATCAGAAGAAACAGCCTTGACGCCCGCAACCGGAAAAACAGGTCCTGGCTGATGCTCGAAAAGCTGGTGTCTGATATACGTGCCGGCAGAGAGATAAATACAGAAGTGGGATTTACCTACCTTAATACCTTGCTCGGCCGCACGTATCAGGAAGTTTCCAACGCTTACCTGAAATTTGAAAAATATTCAGAGGTCAATGATCTTTTTACGATTACCTACTGGTTGGGCAAAATTAGTATGGACGAATATCTGGAGCAGATCGACAGGGAGATAACCTTTTCGCCGGCTCTGCGGGAGAGCCTGGGACACCACATTTATGGTGAGGCCTGGGCCAATAAGATCAAGGATGTACTGCATGAAGCCAGGCTTTTTAACAGGCCGGTACATATCGTCAGTGCCAATCTGCACAGCGTGATGAATTGCTTTTATGCCAAGGCAGCCCTCAGCAAAAAAGTCAAATACGAAAACCTGGAACAATACGCTGAGATCCTTAGCAAGGACGACAATGCTGATCTCAGGCAGGCGGTGGAAAAACACGGACTGCAACACGGCATGTTAAGGCTGTCAGATACCAGTGGCACCAATATCGGTGTGCAGATCTTTGATGTGGCAAAAGTCGACAGAAAGACCCTGCCGGACGAACTGCTTTTTCCGGAGAAGGATATAAAACAGACACCTGTCATAATAGTCATGGACTATGCCTTCGGGGAGCAGGCCTACGAGACCATGGATGAACTCCTGAAGCCCTATCTTATCAACGGTGAAAAACACCAGATGAATATCAAGTCCATAAACATCATGGGAAAGGCAGGAATCCTGGAAGGGGAAAAAGGGGACATAATGATACCTACGGCACACGTGTTTGAGGGTACCGCAGACAATTATCCATTTGAAAATGCCCTTAATATATCTCAGTTTGAGGGTCATGGCCTCGGCGTATACGAAGGCAATATGATCACCGTACTGGGTACCTCTCTGCAAAACAAGGATATCCTGACCTATTTCCTCAAGTCTTCGTGGAAGGCGGTAGGCCTGGAGATGGAAGGGGCACACTATCAGAAAGCTGTACAGGCTGCGAGGTGCATCCGCAAGAGTATCAGCCCCGATGTAAAACTCAGGTATGCCTATTACGCTTCAGACAATCCATTGGAAACAGGCAGCACACTGGCATCAGGTAGTCTGGGCCTCGACGGGGTCAAACCCACCTATCTCATAACCCTGAGGATTCTGCAGGGATGCCTTGAATAGAATTTTTTAACTAAATCTGTAATAATATGAAACGTATTTTCTTTTCTTTAGTAATCGTAACCTGGGTTGTGACTTTTGCCTTTTGTCAGGAAAACATGGTCAAAACTGATTTGGTGGTAATAGATTCCAGCATGACGATGAAATGCGAATCCTGCTACAAAAACACAGTTTCGGCCGGAGGAAGATATTATTTTTCACCCCTGAAAAATTCTGTAACGTCTCTTGGGTCCAATGGGTTTGTCCTTGACGAAACAGCTCTGGAATATCAGGTAAGACTTTTTAACCTGCCCAAGATCTTTTATTATCAGCAGCTCGGAACATTGACCAATACCAATTATGTATCTGTGACGGGCTTTGGTGTCAAGGAAGACTTTCGTTACAACATCATAAAAAATTCAACCGTTACCCTGGCACCCTACGTTGAGCTGGGTGGTGGTTATTACCGTATGAATATAGCCAAAGGTGTGGTTTCCAATTCCATAAGCTCCGTCCTGGGCTCTGAGGTGGAAAATTACTTCCTCGATAATTTTGTTCTGTCCGGTGATCTGGGACTCGAAATCGGGGTGGGCTTTAAAATTGAGGACAGGCGACTTAATGTACTCTTTAACGGAGGCTATATGGCAAATGTCCCTGCCCAATGGAGAATGGCCGGTTCGCTGGCTTTCAAGGAAAAATTGAATTTCAGCAGCCCCTATGCAGGTGTGACACTCCGGCTTGAAATGGAGTGCAAGGATTGCTGCGAACCAAATTGTAAGTAAAACAATCGGTAAAACAAAACATAAGGGGGAATCTGTGCTTGGGCAGATTTTCCCCTTAAAAGATATTACTGTCCGGAGAACATAAACTGCAGAACCATGTTTCCTGCTCATGGCTTCTATCCTAACATCCTTTTTCATCATCACCCTGGTCAATATCCTTGCCTATATCTGGGCGTACAAAAAACAAAGTGACCACCTCACGGATATCAGTTACAGCCTGTGCTTTATTGCGGTGACCGCGTGGTTTCTTTTTGACTTCGGAGTCCTTAGTCCCGGGCGGCTGGTCTTGTCCATGATGGTGATCTTATGGGGCTTGAGGTTGGGCGGGTTTCTATTTTACCGGATCACTAAGATGGGAAAGGATAAAAGATTTGATGCATTTCGTTCAAGTTCTTCCGGTTTTCTGAAATTCTGGCTACTTCAGTCCCTCAGCATTACCATCATTATTTTGCCTGTGTTGTTTGGACTTTTAGCCCAAAGCATAGAAGTATGTATTCCGGCACTTTTACTTTGGGGTGCAGGAATGGTCATTGAGTCAGTGGCTGACTGGCAAAAGTTTATTTTTAAAAGCAACAATTCGCCAAACGCATTTATATTTCACGGCATGTATAAGTATATCAGGCATCCCAATTATACCGGCGAGATCCTGATCTGGGTATCTGTATTCTGGTATGTAAGCCCCATACTGACCGGCTGGCAATGGGTCTCTGTGATTAGTCCGGGTTGGATTATCATCTTGCTCACAGCTATAAGCGGCATTCCCCTGATTGAAAAGGAAAACAAAAAGAAATTCAAGGAGGATCCTGAATACGCTTCCTATATAGCGAGGACCCGGAGACTGGTGCCCGGCTTGTATTAACCAATAGAATACCCGCGATTTTTACGGTATATGCCTGTAGTCGGTTAGGATAATTCCTGCAGTTTCAATACCTTCGTATCATAATCAAAAGATCAGACCCAAATGTCATCACCTGTCAGAGCCCTCACCCCTAACGCCTTATGGAACCACTTTGCTGACCTTAATGCCATACCCAGGGCATCAAAAAAAGAACAACAGGTCATTGAGTTTATGCTTGATTTCGGTAAGTCACTGGGCCTGGAAACAATTAAAGATAAGACCGGCAATGTCATCATACGTAAACCTGCATCAGCCGGAATGGAAGGCCGCAAGCCGGTAATACTGCAATCACACCTTGATATGGTGCACCAGAAAAACAGTGACACTGTCTTTGACTTTGATACCCAGGGCATAGATATGTTTATTGACGGAGAATGGGTAAAGGCCCGTGGTACCACCCTCGGTGCTGACAACGGGATCGGAGTAGCCACCATCATGGCCATCCTGGCATCTGATGCCATATCACATCCTGATATCGAGGCATTGTTTACCATCGACGAAGAAACAGGCATGACCGGTGCCAAGGGACTGGAAGGCGGAGTCCTGAGGGGCAGCATCCTCCTCAATCTCGATACAGAAGAGGATGATGAGATCGATATAGGATGTGCAGGCGGTCTTGACGTGACAGCCACCCGAAAATACAGGACCATGCAAGCCGACGCAGGGTCTCATGCAGCCCATTCTATCACAGTCAAAGGGCTGCAGGGCGGGCATTCCGGCATCGACATCCACAGGGGCAGAGGCAATGCCAACAAGATTCTGGCCAGGCTGCTTTGTAATATGGATGACCTCTGCGGATTAAAACTGGTCAGCCTCCGGGGCGGAAGTCTCCGCAACGCCATACCACGTGAAGCCGGTGCCGTTGTGCTTGTGCCTGTTGAACACACCAGCCTGTTTGAAAAAGAATTTCAGCACCGGGCAGAGCAGATCAAAAAGGAATTTATGAGCATAGACCCTGACCTCCAGATCAGCGTCGGGTCCTCCGGGTCTCCTGCAGAATATGTCCATCCAGATGATGCCAGGGCCCTTATCGATGCCATTACAGCAGCACACAATGGCGTGTTTCGTATGAGCCCGGATATTGCCGACCTTGTCGAAACGTCAAACAATGTTGCCAAAACAGAAGTGTCAGAGGGATCCGCCAGCATACAGTGCCTCACCCGGTCATCTGTTGAGTCATCTAAGTGGGATATGGCATATACACTTCAGGCTGTTTTCAGGCAGGCAGGTTTTGAAGTGATGTTTTCCGGTGATTATCCGGGATGGAATCCTGACATTAACTCTCCGATACTCAAGGTACTTACAGGACTGTACAAGAAATTGCACGGTTCTGATCCCCATGTTGTGGCATGCCATGCCGGTCTCGAGTGCGGTATTCTGGGGAGCAATTATCCGGGTATGGATATGATATCATTTGGACCTACCATCAAGGGAGCCCATTCGCCTGACGAAAAGGTCAATATCCCCTCAGTGCAGAAATTCTGGGATTTTACCATCGAGATTCTGAAGAATATTCCGCTCAGATAAAAGAGATATGTTGAAGGATTTTATAAGTGCCTTCAGGACACAGAGACACTTTTTTAAAGGCAGTGTCTCAAATTTATAGTACATTTGCACCCCAATCGAAACACAATCAATGGATAACAATCCAATCAGGATACTTCAGAATATTAAATCCGGTATTAATAACCTGCTCAGGCCTGTGCTGGATCCTGCGAGGCAATTTGTGGTCCCCTACAAGGCAAAGTGGGACAAACTGGTCTATCCACTCACAAGCAGTTGGGAGATATATGCCACAAAGCACCCAAAGGAATCCAGGATTATCTCATGGGTATTCAGGGTTATAAAATATATGCTTGTCTTTGTGATGCTGGTGGTTTTTCTCACCTGGATAGGGGCTTTTGGTTCATTGCCCAGCGTAGAAGAGCTCAAACAGATAGAAACGGCCAATGCATCAGAGGTATATACATCTGATGAAGTTATGATAGGCAAGTTTTACACGGAAAACCGCACCACCATCAAGCTTGACAGCATATCTCCGTACCTGATCACAGCATTGCTCGCCATTGAAGACAAGAGGTTTTTCGAACATTCGGGCATTGACTTCAGGTCCTGGATGAGAGTATTTAAGGGTGTGGCCACCAATACTCAAAATCTTGGAGGCGGTTCCACACTCAGCCAGCAACTCGCCAAAAACCTTTTTCCCAGAAAAAATTATCGGATACCCGGCCTTAGCCTTTTTATTAATAAAGTGAGGGAAAACATCATTTCCATACGTCTGGAAAGGATCTACAACAAGGAAGAATTGCTCACCATGTACCTGAACACCGTGCCTTTCGGCGGCACCCGTTTTGGGATACAGGAAGCTTCCAGATATTTTTACAACAAGCGGCCACGACAACTTACTGCCGATCAGGCGGCGACGCTGATAGGTATGCTAAAAGCTACAACCGCCCTTGATCCGACCCGCAATCCGAAAAACTCAGAAAAAAGGCGTAACCTGGTCCTCAGCCAGATGCTCAAAAATAAGGATTTCAGGTTTGAGCATGAGGAGATGGCTACCATAGCCAAAATGATCAATACAGGGGCTATTACAGAAGAACAGTACAACGAGCTTATCAGGAAACCCATCAATGCGGCTCCCCATGAAGATATTGGTAACAACGAAGGACTTGCAACGTATTTCAGGGAATTTTTAAGGACCAAAGAACTGCCTCGCATCCTGAAGGATATCACCAAGGATGACGGGAGCAATTACAATATTTATACGGATGGACTTAAGATTTATACCACCCTGGACAGCAGGATGCAAAAACATGCCGAAGAATCTGTCTTTAAGCACATGGCCTTTCTGCAAAAGGAATTTTACAAGCACTGGAAAGGCTACAAGGACGAAAAACCCTGGGGTGACGATAAATGGATCGATGAGCAGATAAAAAGAAGCGAGAGGTATCAGCTGCTTTCGCAGAATGGTTTGACGGACCAACAAATAGACTCAGTATTTAAGGTACCTGTCCCAATGAAGGTATTTACCTGGGATAAGAAACCTGTGGAAAGAGATACCATGATGACTCCGCTCGACAGTGTACGATACTACTTTACTATGCTAAACTGTGGTTTTATGGCTATGGATCACGGCAATGGTTATGTCAAGGCATGGGTAGGAGGTACAGATTTCAAATATTTTAAGTACGACCACATTCTGAGCAAAAGACAGGTCGGCTCCACATTCAAACCCATAGTCTATGCTGCTGCATTGAATGACAGCATAAGCCCCTGCAAATATCTCCGAAACAAGGAAGTCACGATTGTGGACTGGTCACCAAAAAACTCCGACAATGAGTACGGAGGCTGGTATTCTCTTACAGGAGGACTTACCTATTCGGTCAATGTGATTGCTGCCCAGCTCATCGAAAAGGTAGGCATCCAGAAAACCCTGGATATGGCTGCTAAACTGGGGGTAACCTCGACCCTGCCCCGTGAATACGGCATCAGCCTGGGGGCAGCCGACATCTCACTCTATGACATGATGAAAGTCTACGGAACCATGGCCAATAACGGTATCAGACCTGACCCAGTGGCTGTCCTGAAAATCATCGACAGGAACGGGAAAGTAATTTTTGATCTGGAAGAAACAGTAAAGTCAGACCCATCAAAAGGGCCTTCTATTCAGGCACTCGACTCGACAATAGCCCAGACCATGACACGCATGATGCAGCATGTTGTAATTTATGGCACAGCCAATAACCTCAAGAGTCAATATTGTACACACTGTGATTTTGCCGGAAAGACAGGTACCACCCAAAACCACTCTGACGGATGGTTTATCGGTTACAACCCCAGATTGGTCACGGGTGCCTGGGTAGGCGGACCAAGTCCTGCAGTAAGATTCCGGTCCATGAATTATGGCCGGGGAGCCGCCCTTGCACTTCCGATAGTAGGCAATTTCTGGTATCAGGTGTCCATCGATCCCAAGTTTGCCAAAATGACCCAGACAGAGTTTAAAAGGAATGAAGCCGTAAACGCAAAAACAGCCTGTCCGCTCAGGATGGGAATATCACCTGACACGTTTAACCTGCTCATGAGCGACACCTTGCTTAAAGATTCATTGATCAGAACCGGATTCAGAAATATGAGGCAAATGGTACTGGACAAGTTTGGATATCCTGAGCCGGAAATCGAAGGCATGGGCGAAATGGAAGGTGTCCTCCCGGAAGAAGATATGACAGAAGAGGAGATCAAAAAGACCACGGAAAATAAGAAGTCCGCTGATTCACCAAAACCGGAGGCAGTCAAACAACCGGATACCAAACCGCAGGACAAGAAAAAACCGGAAGCAGGAAAGCAACCAGAGACCAAACCACAGGATAAGAAAAAACCGGACGACAAAAAGGATACCCCCAAGCCACCGCCCGGCAATAATAAAGGAAATGGCTAGAAAGTAAAAGGCATATGTCCACTCCGCGTACAGTAGCTTTCCATACATTGGGCTGCAAGCTCAACTTTTCTGAAACCTCAAGCATCAGGAGATCATTTGAGGATCAGGGATATTCCACTGTACCGTTTGAACAAGGGGCTGACATATATGTGCTTAATACCTGCTCAGTCACAGATTTTGCAGACAGGAAGTGCCGGTATGAGGTAAGGAGGGCCCTTAAATACGCTCCGGATGCCCGTATAGTGGTCGTGGGATGTTATGCCCAGTTGAAGCCAAGGGAAATTTCGGAGATTCCGGGTGTGGACCTTGTACTTGGTGCCGCCGAAAAATTCAATATCCTCAAATATATCGACGGACTTTCAGGAACCTCACAAAAAGGAATGGTTGTAGCTGGTGAGGTCAAGGAAGCCAATACCTTTGTTGATGCGTTTTCCTTTGGAGACAGGACACGGTCTTTCTTGAAGGTACAAGACGGCTGTGACTATAAATGCTCCTTTTGCACCATCCCGCAGGCAAGGGGCAGCAGCAGGAGCGATACTGTGGAAAATGTGGTGGCCAATGCACATAAGATAGCAGACCTTGGCATACGGGAGATCGTGCTGACTGGGGTAAACCTGGGCGATTTTGGCAACGGCACAGAGGTTATAGAGGGTGAAAAACCCAGAAAATCTGATCTGTTTATCGACCTGGCACGTGCTCTGGACAAAGTGGATGGTATCGACAGGATCCGTATTTCATCCATCGAACCCAACCTGCTCACAGAAGAAATTATCGAATTTGTTGCAGGATCAGAGCGGTTTGTGCCGCATTTTCATATCCCTCTCCAGTCGGGCAGTGACAAAATCCTCAAGGCCATGCGACGCCGGTACCAGCGGTCGCTCTACGAACAAAGGGTGGAGTGGATACGCAAAAACATGCCCCACTGCTGCATAGGTGTGGATGTGATTGTAGGTTTCCCGGGAGAGACCGATGATGACTTTAATGAAACACACACTTTTCTCTCGGATCTGGATATTTCTTATCTGCACGTCTTTACGTATTCGGAGCGTGCCAATACACCGGCTGCTGAATATGCGGATTCAGTACCCATGGAAATCAGAAGGCTGAGGAACGAAAAACTTCGGATCCTGTCTGAAAAGAAAAGGAGGGCGTTTGGAAATATGTTCCTGAATACGACCAGAAAAGTGCTGGTAGAGCACCACACAGAAAACGGTATGATGACGGGGTATACCGACAATTACCTGAAAGTTGCCATACCCGTAAACCAGTCTTGTTACAATAAAATCATGGATGTACACCTTATGGCCTGGGACAGCAAGGGAGAAAACCTTACAGGAAAAATAATTTAAAAAAAATTCATTGAGCACCCACCAAAATAAGATCACAAGGCATCTTAATATTGTACTCGGAAAGCTGAGTAGGACCCAGTACAAGTTTATAGCAGGTTTTTGGACAGCCCTGACGATTTATTTATCGCTGATTTCTGCCCGCGAAGCCTCAAAATTCAATGTTTGGGATATTGTCGGATTTGACAAACTGGCACATCTGATTTTTTACACGATCTTTTCTTTTGTTTGGTGCATGGCATTGAACAAAACCGATAAGAGCAGAAATTTTGTATTAATTTTTTCAATTTGTTTTGGAGTATTAATGGAAATTTTTCAACTTTACCTTTTTAACGGAAGATCTTTTGAAGTTTTTGACATTTTAGCCAATATTACTGGCTCATATTGTGGAATCGTATTATTTAAAAATATAATTAATTAATCGCCTATGTTCAGAGATATAGAATTTTCAAGTACATTAGTTGTTGCTACTGTACTGTTCTTCCTGCTGCTTACAGCCGGGCTGATAATATTTTTCAGGAACAAGTACAGGGCATACAAATACCAGCAACTTCTTGACCTGAACAAGGACACCAAGGCGACCACAATCAGTGAAAGGACAAAGTTCCCGCAGGTAGATGTGTTTCGCAATACCAGGACCTTTTTTAACTACGGCCTATTGACAGCAGTAGCTTTTTCACTGGCAGCCCTGAGTTGGACTACCTACGAAAAGAAAATCAAGGTAGACCTGGCTGACCTCGTTCTGGATGATGAAGTGGAAGTGGAGATTCCGCGTACAGCAGAGCCGCCACCCCCGCCACCCCCACCGCCGCCACCGGTGATACAGGAAGTGCCGGATACCGAGATAATAGAGGAAGATCAGCCTGTGTTTGAAAACCAGGAAGTGACCGAGGAGACCAAGGTAGAGGCTCCTGTTGTAGAAAAGAAAGCACCACCACCCCCGCCACCGCCACCACCACCAGCCCCACATGAGGAGGAAATTTTTAAGGTCGTGGAGCAAATGCCACGTTTCCCGGGTTGCGAAGACAAGGGTACAGAAAAGGAGAAGGAAGACTGTGCCAAGACAAAGATGCTTGAGTACATCTACAAAAACCTTAAGTACCCGGCTATTGCAAGGGAAAATGGTGTGGAAGGACAGGTAGTTCTCCAGTTTGTAGTGGACAAAGACGGCTCTATCACTGATACCAAAATCGTCAGGGACATCGGAGCAGGTTGCGGGTCAGCTGCAGAATCTGTGGTCAATGGCATGAACAATATGGGACAGAAGTGGGTGCCCGGAAAACAAAGAGGACGCCCGGTTAGGGTTCTGTACACATTGCCGGTCAAGTTTAAACTCGAAGGTTAATCGCCTTTCGCCAAGATACAGAATAAAGTGTTTTTCAGAAGGGGCTAAACTCAGGTTTTGTCCCTTCTGCTTTTTTATGCCCCTTCTTCTTAATGAGCTTCCAGCCAGTTGTTGCCTACTCCTGACTCTACCAGGATTGGTACTTTGAGTCCGGGTATAGCGTTTTTCATTCGGTCTTCAATGATTTTCCTTGCTTTTTCCAATTCTGGCTTGTATACATCAAATACAAGTTCGTCATGTACCTGCAGGACCATCTTGGAGGTCAGCCCTTCTTGCCTGAAAGCATCATAGATATTGATCATGGCTACCTTTATCATGTCGGCAGCGGTTCCCTGTATCGGTGTATTGATGGCTACTCGTTCAGCATTGCTGGCCGTCAGAGAATTTCTGGAGTTGATATCTCTGAGATTTCGCCTTCTTCCCAGCAGGGTCTTGACGTATCCGTATTCTCTTGCCATCCTGACCGTATCATCCATATAGCTTTTCAGTCCGCTGAATTCCCTGAAATAGCTCTGTATAAGTTCCTGGGCTTCCTTGCGGCTTATACCCAATTGTCTCGATAGATTAGTGGCACCTGCTCCGTAAGTGATAGAAAAATTGACTGTTTTTGCATTTCTTCTCTGGTCCGGAGTGACCTCATCATATGGCACGGAGTATACCCTGGCTGCAGTGGCTTTGTGGAAGTCATTTCCTGCGAGAAAAGCCTCCAGCATCGCCTGGTCGTTGCTTATTTCGGCAATGATCCTGAGCTCTATCTGCGAATAGTCAGCTGCCAGGATAACATGATCGCTGTCCCGTGGTATAAATGCCTTGCGAATTTCCCTTCCTGCCTCGTCCCGGATTGGGATATTCTGAAGGTTTGGGTTTTCGGAGCTGAGTCTCCCGGTGGCTGCCCTGGCCTGATTAAAATTGCTGTGCACCCTGCCTGTCCGGGGATTAATCATAGTGGGCAGGGCGTCTACGTACGTGGACTTGAGTTTTGTAAACTTGCGGTATTCCAGGATGGTGTCTATCACTATGTGTTCGCCGGCGAGCTCTGTCAGCTTGTCAAAGTCGGTGGAATACTGACCGGAAGATGTCTTTTTCCACCGGTAAGGGACTTTGAGCCTGTCAAATAACACCTCGCCGACCTGCCTTGGCGACGAAATGTTAAACTGGACACCCGCATTGCGGTATATCTCCTGTTCCTTTTCAAGTATGATTTTTTCCAGTTCCTTTGAGTATTCATTGAGAAAATTACCGTCTATACGGATGCCTTCATACTCCATGTCACAGAGTACACGTATGAGCGGCTCTTCGATTTTCCGGTACAGGTCGTCAAGCTCATTTTCTGCCATCATCTTCTTTAATACAGGTACCATCTGCAGGGTCAGGTCTGCATCTTCGCAGGCATATTCCTTGACCTTTTCCACGGCGACATCCCGCATACTGAGCTGGTTTTTGCCGCCTTTTCCGATCAGGTCCTCTATCGGGACCATTTTATAATCCAGGTATGACTCGGTAAGGTAATCTAGCTTATGGCGGATGTCCGGCTCACAGAGGTAATGGGTAATCATAGTGTCATAATAGGGCCCGGACACTTCCACACCATACCATTTCATCATGGCCATATCGTACTTTATGTTTTGGCCTATTTTCAGGATTTTATTATTTTCCAGAATGGGTTTAAATTTTGCTGTAGTTTTTCTGGCCTGGTCCTGATCTGGAGAAACGGGCACGTAATATCCCTCCCCGGGCTTTACAGAAAAAGAAAGTCCCACCAGTTCGGCCTGATGGGCATCAATGCCGGTAGTCTCTGTATCAAAACTTATGGTGTCACATTTTTCGAGCAGAGCTATCAGCTCATCTGTTTTTTTGTCCGTATCGACAAGGTGGTATTCATGCGGGGTGTTGGTAATGTTCTTTTTGGCTATTTGATAATTGTTACCGTCGGCTGCTTCATCCGTTTTTGGGGCAGATAAGGCAACATCGTCTCCAAACAGAGACTGTTGTACCCCCTGTTGTTGGTTGGCTGGTTTTGCCTGAGAATCATACCCAAGGATCTGCTGGGCAAGGGTACGGAATTCCAGTTCTATAAAGATCTCCTTAACCTTTTCCTTGTTGATCGGGTCAAGTGTAAATCTGTGTGCGTCAAACTGTATGGGCGACTCTATATTGATTGTGGCCAGACGTTTGGACAGCAATGCCTGATCTGCATATGTTTTTACGTTTTCCTGTTGTTTGCCTTTCAGATTGTCTGCATTTGCGATAATATTTTCTACTGATCCGTATTCCTTGAGGAGGGCAACTGCCGTTTTGGGGCCGATACCGGGTATGCCTGGAATGTTGTCCACGCTGTCACCCTGCAGGCCTAACACATCAATGACCTGTTCCACCCGAGCTATATCCCAGGAGGCAAGCACTTCCTTTTCGCCCAGGATTTCCACTTCGTTGCCTTGTCTTCCGGGTTTGTAGATATAGATATTGGGAGATACCAGCTGAGCATAATCCTTATCCGGGGTCACCATGTACACGGTGTATCCTTCTTTTTCGGCCTGTTTTGCCAGGGTGCCAATGACATCGTCAGCCTCAAAGTTGGTGACTGTCACCGCAGGGATGTTAAATGCCTCCACGATTTCCGGTATGTATTTCATTGCCACAGTGATGTCTTCAGGTTGTGCGTCCCTGTTGGCTTTGTACAGGGGGTAGTATTCATGCCTGAAAGTGCCTCCCTTTGGGTCAAATGCCACGGCAATGTGGGTAGGTTTCTGGTTTACCATAAGGTCCCAAAGCGTCCTGACAAAACCGGATACTGCTGAGGTGTTTACACCTTTGGAATTAATAAGCGGCCTGGCTATAAAGGCAAAATGTGCCCTGTATACAAGAGCATGACCATCCAGCAAAAACAACCTTTTGTCCTCCATGTTTTGAAATTTTAGCAATGAAACAGACCACAAACTAACGTAAAAATCCTTTTCATTTCGTGTTCTGTCCTCTTTTTTTTCCGATACAATGCATAGCGGGGCCAAATGCAAAAAGGGATGCACCTTTCGATGCACCCCTCAGGAATTAAGTTAAGCAAATTGTTGTTACTCGAGGCCGATCATCTTCTTGGTATCAACATTTGCTCCGCTTTCTATCTGGTAGATCATAACTCCGTTAGCCGGAAGATCTGCCTTTGACAGTACAAAGCTATTCATGCCTTTACCAAAAGATCCTTTATTAGTATAAATAACTTTACCTGTCACGTCAAATACTTTCAGCATGGCATCACCTGCCGCAGGTAAGTTGAAAGAAATGGTTGTTTTGTCATTGAACGGGTTAGGTTCATTCTGGAATACAGCGAATGTGTCATCACCGGCAAACCTTAGGGACAGTTTGGCAGTGTTCAGTTCTGCACCGCTGTAGATCTCAGCTGACGTCACAGCTGAGCCAACAGAAATAACCGATGAAGCCTTTGCATCTGTTTTAGACACAACATTAAGCGTGATCAGTTCTGATCCGTTGACAGCCTGGACATCGTTCCAGCTTACTGTGTACATGTTTTCGGCAATTTTTGCTATATTGGATTCAGCAAGAGCTTTTCCACCCACATATACATCAGTGAGATCTGCATTATTGAGCGTAAGCGTAAACTGAAGTCCGTACACATTATCAGTATTGGCACTGAATGTGACAGGTACAACTTTATTGGCTGCAAGCTCGACATTGTCTGAGGTAAGGGTGACGATGCTTCTGGAATCAGTAGCCGCAGTATTGAAATTACCTGTGGCAGAACCATTGACATCACCTACTTTCACACCTACAAAATCCTGGTTTGTCATCGCATAAGACAGGTCATCGATGTACACTCTTTCCCTGATTGGCCATGGGTTGTTAACATCTCCGAATACCTGGGTCTTATCGATAAATCTCCAGCTTCCGCTCTTAGGCAACTCAGTGAAGATGCCGAGGATGAGCTTACGGAGTTCTACAAGGTCTGAAGCGGTTACTTTCTCGTCATTGTTTACGTCAGCAGCGATGATATTGTATACATCGGTCAGCCTGTTGAGTGCCAGTACATGTCTCTGGATCAGCACAAGGTCAAGGGTAGATACACCATTGAGGTAATCATCGTTTTTCTTGCCGCTGATATTGTAATTGTAATGCATCGGAGCGTTGCTGAATGCAAACTGACCGGCAGCACCAGACTGGGTGGCTTTGAGCATTTCAGTAATACCATTGTCAAGGATGATCTCGGCATTTTCGACTGCCTGTCCGTTGCTGGCCACAACCCTACCTGCTACAGAAGTGGAAAGTCCCGGATTGCAGGCTCCCTGATTGTCAGCAAGGTTAAGGGTCACCAGACAATAATCATAATTGCCTTTTTCATCCCAAACGGTCATCCTTACATCTACGGAAGGAAGGTCTCCACAATCAAATATCATACCTGAAGACTTGGTGGCAGGAATCCATTTCTGGGCATTTCCTGCATTGTATTCAGATTCTGTAGCGTTCTGGCCATTTCCTTTGAAGAAGTGTGTCTGACCTATTTTGGATGTTACAGGGCTTGCCTCATTAAACGTGTAAAGAAGGTTGGCCTTGCTGGTACAGTTGTCAAATGAACCAAGGTTAAAGTCCACAGCCCACAGTTCCACTTTACCGTTATTCATCAGGGCTGAGCTGATGTTAAGGCAGTATGGAGTAGGCTTCTTTTTATCCACTACCATGAAGTTTTGTGTGCAGGTGGTTACATTGCCGCAGCCGTCGATGACCTTCCAGGTCACTTTGTGGTTTGACATATTACCCTGAATATCTTCAGGAATGGTAACCTTAACTTCTCCGCCCTGGCCTGTAGGTGAAACGTAAACATCTTTAATGCCGTTGCCGTTTGAATCTGTAAATGTGGCGTCTGTGGAAGGCAGGAATGATGAGTATTCGTAGTCAACTGTGCCGTCTCCCCAAAGGTCAACAAAAACAATCCACTTCAGCCAGTCTGAGGCACACTGGCCCTGGTCTGTTGCGGTCATTGTTAACATCAGGTTTTTCTTCTCACATCTGTTGCCATCACCGTCGGCATCGCCGTGGTCGTCGATCTCAAACATCCTGTCAGCACATGATCCGAGTACGGGCTTGACATCATCAATTACCTTGATCACCTGTGTATGGGTGAAATAACCTTCAGGATCTTGATCATTTGGATCATAGGTACACCAGTTGATAACTGTCCACTTGTTAAGAATCTTCATACATGAATTGCCTTCAAAATAGAAGGTATCACTCTTCAGGCTAAGACCTATCACGTCGCACGGACCGGCAACCCAGGTAGGTTTTGTGGCTGCAGCATTGTCTGCACAGTTGGTTGTAATATCAACCGGCCAGGTGATTTTGTTTTCAGTAAATGGACCGAAAGGATTGACTTTGTAGATCCTCTGCACACAAGAAATAGAAGTCCTGTTTTTAACTCTCCAGGTTCTGTCTATGTATCCTACGTTGCAGTTGTTCAGGTATTCCCTGTCGGTGTACTCCACTTCAAGGTCCAGACAGTTTGAAAATGCCCTTGCTTTTCCTGTCAGGGTCAGATCGTGGCAGTCGTCATCGCAGTCGATGGTCACTGTGGGAGGGCAGATGATCTGCGGAGTGAGTTTGTCTTCAACCCTTACATCAACCCAGGTTTCGTTATAGTTGTCTGACTGGCCATTAACCACGTCACCATAGGTGCCTGACATGTTTCCGTCGTCCCAAACTCTCATCCATACTTTGACTATACCAAAAGGTGTGGCACCTTCTCTGTTGGTGATATCGTCGCAGCAGAACTTAACGTACTCTCCATTGTCCGGATCGTAGTCAGGGGCAGAAGGGTTGCTGGAACCATCATTAGGGTGCCCGTCTGCATTGTAAGTTTTGTTGCCTGTGTATTTGCATCCGTCTGCATCTCTGACAGGGTCATCTTCACGTCTAAGCTCCAGGTGAACCGGTGTACAGCTGTCGTAAGATCCGTTGTCCACAGAATTGGCAAACAGTTTTGCAATACCATCATCCTCACCGCCTGTTGTCAGGGATATAACGATGTATTGTTTTGCAATGGCTATTGGAGCAGTTTTATCCAGTACTGTAACAGTAATATCATCTGTTCCTGTATTGCCACAGCAGTCTTTGGCAATGTAAGTAAATGTGTGAGTGCCTTTAGGAGCACCGGTTACGAGCCATCTTCCGCTCGGGATATCAAGCCTGATATTGACACCTGCTGGACCTGACACAGTGTAGGTCGGGTTGGCATCACAGTTGTCATGCAGGATCTTCGGAGCAGGCAACAGGAAGTTGGCTGCACAGGTCCATGGATCGACACTGACTGTTACGTCATCTGCCTCAACAGTTGGAGCTTCTTCATCAGCTGCCTTGATAACCTGTGTAATCACCCTTGTTTCGCCTGTACACCAGTCAAGCAAAGTCCAAAGCCTGATGACCTTTTTGCTGTTGCTGCATGCAGGAACGCAAGCCGGAAGTTCTGTGTCAGACTTAGCGGCCATAAGATTACAAACCTGACCAGACAGGGCTACACCGTATACAGTAGGCCATGCAGCCTGTGTTGCTTCCAGGGTAGCCTGAGTATTAGCAGCGGCATCGGCAGCAGCGTTATTAGGATACACAGCTGGCACCTGAGAACGATATAGTTGCTGGTAGAATAAAAATCTTTTTGCCTTTATAAAAGCAAAAATACCAGGCATGGAAATGTCAGCTCCGCAAGTGAGAGATACATTGTTGGTCGGTGGTGTTACATTGGCCAGAGAGACAGGATTAAACCTGTACTCTGATACGCATGGCTGTGATTTGTTGCCATAGGCATCGGTAAAAATCCATGTTCTTCTGATGGTCTTTCCACCGCACTGCAGTGAAGCGATGACCTCGTCAGAGATTTGTGTGGTATAAGGTCCGCAAGCTTCCGTCACCTGAGGCTTGGGATAATTGAGTGTTCCGGCCAGAAAAGCCGCTTCATCTGTGCATCTGAATTCGCAGGCAGGGTCTGTATTGCCTGCAGGACATGCACACTCTACAATAGGAGCAAGTTTGTCTTCCACCTTCATCGTGCCCCAGCATGAGTTGCCCTGGGCATTGGTTACAGTGACAGAGTAGTTGCCGGGTGCTGTGACGACCGGGGCACTGGAATTGTTGTTAATGATACCGTTGCCACTGATTTTGATCCTGAAAGGAGGGCCATAAGATGCCATAGGGCCTTCAAGGATCATATCTGGCCTGATCACTGCCTGGCAGGTAACATCAAGTGAAACCTGAACATTGTCGTTGCAAACAATCTGTTGCTGACCAAGGCTACTCTGACTGAAGGTGAATAAAAGCAGGAGACTCAACAACCAGGTTGGAATCCCCCGGGTACGGGAAAGTAAATCTTGTTTTACCATGGGTAAAAAGTTTTGGTTAATAAATGAATGAGTTCGTGCCCGTCGTCATCCGGGCCGAGGTCAGATCTAAATAAGATTTACTAAGTGCGGGGAATGATGCAAAGGTATGTCATTTCGCATGGCACCTGAATCTTTGCAAAGGGGTAATTTTGGTATATTTTTTTTCCTAATATTCTGTAGAATGATGCAAATCAATTAACCTTAATGTGTTTTGCATTAACTTATAGAGGGTTGTAAAATCACATTTAATTTAGTCGAATCTGTAAAAGAAGGCAATTTGAAATTTGCCGATTAAAAAATGTAACCCACTTATTTTCAGTATATTATCTAAGCCAAAAACTGTGCCATAAATCTTGGTGTAAAAAATGTGGACATCGTGCATCTGACTTTTAAAAAATATCCTACACCAAAAAGCATTGTTGCAGCATCTTACAGTCAGAAAGGATGTTAAACGGGCCTCCTGACTTATTTGCCGATCGCGACCGGAATGTTTTTAACCATTTTTTTAAACAATAAAAATGTTCTGGATATGTACAACAATGAAATAGCGGTTTGGAACCGCAACAGGAATTTATACTTTAAGGCCGGAATGGTGCTGTCACTTTTTGTGTCATATACATTTCTTAACCTCGAATTTGTCCACCATACAATCGGCCATAATATGATTTTTGAAGAAGCTGGCGACAGGACTGACCTTTCATTACTCGTGCACAGGGAAGAGATGATAACCCCGGTGGCTCCCCGGCCAAAACCAGTAATACCATCACCTGTATCTGCATTGCCGGCACCGGTTTTTGTCCCTGTACCCGTTGAAACCCAAGCCATGGAAGACGTGCCTCTAAATGCTCCGGATGTAGTGCCTTCTCCCCGGCCGGTTACTGTCGCTATCCCGCCGCCTGCTGATAAAACCGAACCAGTACCCACGCTGATAATGGCACAGGAAATGCCGTTTCTTGAGGAGTGCAAAGGCCTGAGTGACCAGGAAAGGTACCGATGTTCTGAAAAAGCCATGATGGCACACATCTACAGATACCTGAAATACCCGTCCCTGGCTCGCGAACACAACATCCAGGGCACCGTGGTGATTTCCTTTGTCATAGATCGCAAGGGTGACGTGGGCCAGATCACAATTGCCAGGGATATCGGAGGAGGTTGCGGCAAGGCTGCCGCAGAGACTATCCTGTCACTGGGTAAATGGGTACCCGGATATCAAAACCAAAAAGCGGTCAATGTAAAATACACGATACCTATTAAGTTTGTTTTGCAGCAATAAAAAAAGCCCGCACAATTACGGGCTTTTATGTAGCGTGGGGCGGGCATGATCCGCCGACCTTATGATTATGAATCATACGCTCTAACCAGCTGAGCTACCACGCCAAAGAGTGTATTTTTTTAAACGGCTGCAAAGTTACGACGATTTTGATAAAATAAAGCCAGGTATTCTGAAATATTTTTACAGATAGGTATTCTCAATATAGTCAAACAGCTCCGGATGGTCTGTGTTGTAATGCAAGCCCCTGCTCTCCTTCCTCATCTGTGCCGCCTTGGTGATAAGATAAGCTATGGTGATCAGGTTTCTTAATTCGCAGAGTTGCGGAGAGATAATAGTGTTGTGATATAGTGTTTCAGTTTCGACATACAGCAGGTGCAACCTGTCCAGAGCCCTTTTGAGACGTACATCTGTACGCACTATACCCACGTAGCTGCTCATGATCTCCTTGAGTTCCTTGTGGCTTTGGGTGATGAGTACCATTTCTTTTGGCTCTGTCGTACCCTCTGCGTCCCACTCCGGTATGTCAGACATTAAGGAGTATTTGTCAATGGAATCAGCAATGTCTTTATGTATTCTGTCTGCAAACACCAGACCTTCCAGCAGCGAATTGGAGGCGAGCCTGTTGGCTCCGTGGAGGCCACTGTTGGTGCATTCGCCGGCAGCATAGAGCCTTGAGATGGTCGTCCTTCCCATTTCGTCTGTCAGTATACCTCCGCATGTATAGTGGCAGGCGGGCACTACAGGTATCATATCTTTCATAGGGTCGATGCCTATAGACATACATTTCTCGTAGATATTTGGAAAATGGGCCGTAAAGGCACTTTTATCCAGGTGGCGGCAATCCAGGTATTCGTACTCATCACCGTGTATCTTCATCTCATTGTCTATCGCCCGGGCCACAATATCACGGGGAGCTAAAGATAGTCTTTCGTCGTATTTTTGCATAAACTCTTCTCCTTTGGTAGTCTTGAGGATGCCCCCAAAACCTCTTACTGCCTCAGAAACCAGAAAAGACGGATTTTCGCCTGCCGGATTATACAGTGATGTAGGGTGGAATTGCATAAATTCCATATTAGCCACCCTGCCCTTGGCCCTGTACAGCATCGCTATGCCGTCGCCGGTGGCGATGACAGGATTGGTGGTGCTTTTGTACACCTGGCCAGCCCCTCCTGTGGCGAGTACGGTGACTTTAGAGAGGATGGTCTCTATTTCCTTGCTATGCTTATTGAAAACATAGGCCCCGTAACACTCTATACCGGGAGTAAGTCTGGTGACGTTTCGCCCCTGATGGTGTTGGGTGATGATATCAATGGCAAAGTAATGCTCATGGAATACAATGTTTTTGTATTGTTTTGCTTTTTCATTGAGCGTCCTTTGTATCTCCCACCCGGTGATGTCCTTGTAGTGCAGGATACGGTTTTCGGAGTGGCCTCCTTCTCTGCCCAGGTCATAAGTGCCTGACTTTGTTTTGTCAAAACGGGCTCCCCACTCAATAATCTCCCTGACTCTCTCGGGCCCTTCCTTCACTACGATTTCTACGATCTTTTCGTCACATAGGCCGTCACCCGCGTCCAGTGTATCGGCTATATGCTTCTTAAAATTGTCAATATCATTGTCCCATACCGCTGCCACGCCACCCTGGGCATAACTGGTATTGGATTCTTTTTCGTTGGTCTTTGTAAGTACTGTGATACTCAGGTCAGGCCTTTTCTGAGCTATCCTGATTGCCAGGGAAAATCCTGCCACTCCGGCCCCGATTACCAATATATCTGTTTGGTTCACCTTGTCTGAGATTAATTGTTATAGGTATCCTTGATACGGCAAATTTAACAAAAGGTCATCAACCGCAAGCCATTAATGGTGTTAAAGGTTACTTTGAGCCCAACAACTTGGTTTCAAAAAACACGCGGTAAGATGCTGCGTTCCTTTCGCTGATCATTTTTCTGTAATTGGCCTGGGAGATGGGAAAGACATCATAGGAATACGTTTCATTGCCTGTGAATTCTGCTGCATCACTCATCACTTTCCTGTAATATTCCATGGCTTTTTCTTCGTTTTCAAATTTCCTGACCAGGATAATCTGGGCATTTTCGTCGAGATTTAGCGTGCCGTCTCCCAGCTGAAGGTTTTCTTTTTTAAAGTTCTTCTTGTTGTATTCAGAAATGGCGACTTTAAAGTTGATATGTTTTGTTTCCTCAAGATTGTAGGTGATTACGGCTACATAGTGAACCATGGTCTGATCACGCTGGTATATCTTATCGACATCACGCACCTCGGTAAAGGCACTGGCATCACCCCCCAGGAATCTGAGTATTTCCTTGGCCTTGGCTTGCTCAGGAGACCCTGGATAGGCTGCGATTACCTCATTAAGTGCCTTGGCATATGCTTCCTTGCCATCCCTTCCGCCGAGGCACATGGCCCTGAGCAGTAAAAACCTCGCATTGTAGGAATCGTCCTCCTCGATGGCCTTTCCTGACTGGTCGATAGCATCCAGTGCCTTCTGGTATTCCTTTTTTTCAAAAAGAGCATAAGTGGCCTTGTAATACTTTTCAGCTCTGTTGCTCTCGGATTTCGGTTTGTTAAAAAAGTCAGGGTCTGACAGGATAACCGAGTACTTTGAGTCCGGATATTTCCTGATGAGCTTTTGCCTGTATTCTTCGGCTTTGGTTAGATTTTCGAGGTCAGTATGGTCCAGGTAGAGGTAAAAATATGAGTCCAGTTCATTGGGCGTAGGCCCAAATCTGGTATGCATGTTTTCAAGTGTAGAAGCTGATTTGCCGGGATTGGTAATTTTATCTCTGAACAGTTTTCCAAGAGTAAACATGGCATTCATGATCTTGTCATTGGTTTCCTGCTTTTTCATAGGATTGTTAGGAAGTTCTCTGAGAAACTTTTCGTAATCTTCCTTGCTGATTTCATCCTTTGCAGTATCCGGCTGATCTGTTTTTGTCACCTCAGTGACCTCCTCTTTTGTGCCCGTGGCTTTGTTCTGTCTACGCCAGTTATCCTCAAGCGGACGTTTACCCCAGGATTTTTCAAATTCATCCTTTCCCTTCATCTTTGCCGTTTTGTTGTAGGCAAAAAAGTTGCTGTTTCCAAAATCCACCGTCATAGACGGATTGATCAGCTTGCCATCTTTTGGAGCTGTTTCTTTTTCTTCAGGGATATCCCTCTTGTTACGCTTGAGCCATCCGGGTATGACTTTCTTCTGGTCTTCAGGGCTGAGAGAGGCAAAATACAGGAGGGTGTCATTGTATTTTATTATCTCCAGGTTGGTGGCTATGTCCTTGAGGTTTTCTACATACCTTGATACCTTGCCAAACCTTTCATCTGCCTTTTGAAGCAGGTTTCTGGTCGTATCGTAATAATTTGCTGCCTCCAGAAATTTTTCCTCGCCGTAATAGATCTCAGCTATCTGGTAGTAGGATTCTGTCTTTAACTTTTGGTTTGAGATATTGGCATTTATGGAGTTCCTGAAATTGGCCACAGCCTCCGCGTAATTTTTCTGCTTGTTTTCTATTTCTGCAATAGTAAAATAGATCTGGTCCTTATACTCGAGATTTTTATCCTCACCGAGCATTTTCTTGAGGTCGGAAAGCACTTCTTCCCTTGACTTTGAACCACTTGACAGTCCAGATTTAGCTTCCGCAAGCTCGGACATGAATTCCATCCTCAGGTTTTTTGTGTATTTGCCGGCTTTCTGATAGTAGGCAAGTGCCCGGTCATTTGCTCCTGTGATTTCTGAGATCTGGCCCGCTATAAAGGCATATCTGCCCTTTAGGTTTCCGGAATCTTCAGTTTCGATGGCCTGGTCCAGTTTTGCGAGAGCGTCCGGATATTTTTCCTGTTTTATATAGAGGCTTGCATAGGTTGCCGGAAGTTCTCCCTTGATGTCATCACTTACCGCACCTGACTCCAGCTTATCGAGCAGCATCTCAGCAGAGTACCAGTTTTGTCTTTTTATATATGTCTTAGCCAGCCAAAGCAATCCTTCACTGTATGCGGTCTCGTCCACCTGGGGCTTTAAGGGTTTGACGGGCTTAAATTCCTCTTCTTCCTTTGTTGATTTTTTTTCCGTTTTTGGTGGCTGAGGAGTGGTAGTTGATTTTTTTTCCGTTTCCCTGGTGGGTGTTGCTGTTTGTTTGGGCTCAGCATCCTGCTTTGCCACAGTCTTGCCTTGTTTACGGTTTTTGGCGTTTTCCTTTCTTAACTTCTCCTTTTCTTTCCGCTCTTTTTCACGTTGTTTGGCACGTTCCTTCTTTTCGTCGGCTTTGGATTTGGCCACGTTTTTTCTCTCTTCTTCGCGGGTCCTTGACGCCTCCTCCTTTTGTTCTTTTAACTCCTTTTTCTTAGCCTCACGTTCTTTTTCTTTTTCTTTCTTTTCTTCTTCACGGGCTTTTTTAGCAGCTTTTCCGGTGGGTTTCCTGCTTTTGTAATTGCGTCCGTACGGATTGGACGGATTGAAGTCTTCCTGAAAATACTCCAGGGTTTCTTCTGCGGTTTCGTATTCCTGCTTCATATACTGGGCCTTTGCCATCATGACATAGCAGTCATCAATCCAGTCGCTGGGCTCATGCAGAGCGGATACAGTGCTTACCTTTTCTATGATCTTGTCCATCTCCGCTTTGACCATCTTGGAGTTGTCCACAGAGACATAATCTTCTACTTCCAGTATTTTGTTGTAGTCATCGCTGTTAGCAGCCCGGAGGGTCTTCATGCTTTCTTTCATGATTTCGCGGGCGTTCCAGTATCCATTATACAGAGCGGTCGTGTTATGGTAAAACTTACCGAATTTTGAGGTTTCTCCTCTTTTTTTCTGGGTGACACAGGAAACAGTAGCTACTACGAAGCCAATGACCAAAAAACAGTATAAAAATAACCTTGACAAAATATATTATTCTTTTTATTAATGTTTAAATCGTGGAGGCAAAGATAAATCCTTATTTTGTTAATTAAATACAAATTTTAAAGCCCCTAAGATTATAATAACTACTTTTGCAGAAAATTATTTTATATTTCACTTAATTTTAGCTAAAATTCTGGAACATGCCAGATGGTTTGCAAGCCAAAAGGAAGTTATGGGACAGGCTCCGGGATACATACAGAATCTCCATCCTGGATGACGAAAATCTGGAAGAGGTAGGTTCGTACAACCTTTCCCTTCTCAGTTTTTACATCTTTCTGAGTGTCATTGCCCTGCTTTTGTCTGCACTTGTAATCTCTTTTATTGTCTTTACTCCCGTTAAAAGGCTGATACCAGGATACGGAGATATTACTGACAATAAAAAATTCATTGAGTTGTCAAAGAAAGTGGATGAACTTGAAAGATCGGTTTCGGCCTATGATACCTATATCGGTGGTCTTAAAAATATGCTCACGGGGGGTATTTACAACAGCAGTGTGGAGAAGATTGATTCGGCTGCAGCCGCAAAAAGTATCAGGCCTGAGCTTGTCGATCAGGAGGAACTAAGGGAAACGATCAGGGCAAAGGAGCTTGATTTTTTAAAATTTGCAACGCCTGTTTCAGGGCAGGTCTCTGCCAGATTTGATCCTTCCATCCAGCATTACGGGGTAGACATCATAGCTGCCAAGGACACCCCCATCAAGTCCATCATGGATGGGGTCGTGATGAATGCAGATCAATCGGTGAGTTCAGGAAATTCGGTTTACATTCAGCATAATAAAAATATAGTTTCGGTCTATAAGCACAATTCAGTGCTTCTGGTCCAGACGGGCGATGTGATAAAAACCGGACAGGCAGTTGCCATCATCGGTAATTCCGGGGAAAAGTCGACCGGGCCACATCTTCACTTTGAGATGTGGTACGACGGCAAATACATCAACCCGGAGAAATACATTACTTTTCAATAGCAGAAAATAATAGGATAATGAGTTTTGATTTTAAGAATCTCAAAAATGAAAAAGGAGAAAACCTTAGTCCGGTATTACCTGAAAATGTCAAGAATTTCCTTATTGACATTGACGGTACAATATGTGACGATGTCCCAAATGAGGAGCCGGAAAGGATGTCAATTGTTGAGCCATATCCTGACGCCCTGGAGATATGTAATAAGTGGTATGATGAGGGGCATGTAATCACATTTTTTACCTCCAGAACCGAGGAACACAGGGAAATAACCGAAGAGTGGCTCAATCGTCACGGGTTTAAATATCATGGTCTTCTCGTGGGCAAACCTCGTGGCGGCAATTACCACTGGATAGACAACCATTTGGTCAAGGCGACAAGGTTTAAGGGCAAATTTACAGACCTGGTGACGGTCAATGCCCTTATAGAAGTTTTTGAATCCTGAGCCGCCAAGGTCCTCAGCCGGGATGACAGATAAGCCTCGCAAAGTACTGATTACCGGAGCTAATGGTTTTCTGGGCAGCTACATAACCCGAAAGCTTACTGCCAGTGGCCGGTATGAGCTGACTTGCCTCGTGCGGCAGAATGGTGACCTTTCTCTTATATCTGACCTGAAAAAGGATCTGGATATCGTCAGGGGAGATATCAGGGATGTCTCACTTATGTATGATACGGTCAAAGGGATGGACTGCATTATCCACGCTGCAGCAGAGGTGAGTTTTACTTCCGGAAGAAAATCACTTTTAAGCTCAGCTATGGATGGTACTGCCAATCTGGTTAATGCAGCTCTGGAAGCCAATACCCCAAAGTTTGTTCACATAAGTTCAGTGGCAGCCATAGGCAGACGCAAGCCAGTGGAGGAGATCTCTGAACGGCAGATGTTTGCCCATAGCCAGTATGATACTGATTACGGACTGGCCAAATTTCTGGCTGAGCAGGAAGTGTGGCGGGCCAATGCCGAGGGACTCAATACCACGATCCTCAATCCCTCTATGATACTTGGAGCCGGAAACTGGGAAAAGACCTCACTCCGTGTCATAAGTGAGATCTACGGAGGATTGAAGTTTTTTCCGGCCGGGGTTACCGGATGGGTAGATGTCAGGGACGTGGCAGATGCAGTGATCAGGGCCATGGCTCCGGACCAAAATGGCAAAAGGTACATCATCAGTAGCCAGAATCTTCCATATGGAGAGGTTTTTGGCTTGATAGCCGACCACCTGGGAGTTAAAAAACCCGGAGCTGCCATCAGCCGTAATTTGTTTTTTCCAGTGCTGGTTTATGATAAGTTAAGGTCACTTTTTTCCGGCAGAAAACCCCTGCTCAGTATGGCTACGCTCAGAAGTACTTCGGCTGAGTCTTATTATCAAAATACAGCCTCAGTTTCAGACCTGGGCATGAACTACATCCCGGTGAGCAACACCATTGCAGATACATGTCTGCTGTTTAAGCAAAGTTTTGCGGCAGGGCAGAAATACGCATTGTTTACCTGACCTTATCTGCTTAGAAGCCAGTTCCTGAATGCTGCGTACACCGGAGGCAGCAGTACAGCGGACTTTTGCTTATTTGCCAGGATACTCAGGCTTTCTGGTACCGGTATAGTTATGCCCAGCGTCTCCTGCACAGTGTCGATAAACTTGGCAGGGTGGGCTGTCTCAAGAAATAGACCGATCTCTCCTTCTCGGGTCATATCGAGGGATTTGTAACCGATGGCCCCGTGCGGATCACATATATATCCATGGTGGTCGTAAGCCTCTTTCATGGCAAGGCGTGTGGCATCATCGTCCAGCCAAAAACCGGTTATATCCCGGCGTATGGACTCAAGATCGTGGTGGTAGAGTTCAAGGATACGGACAAAATTGCTGGGATTGCCCACATCCATGGCATTGCTTATGGTTGCCTCGGAGGTTCTGGGGCAAAAAATGCCGGACTCCAGATAGTCGGGAACGACTTTGTTGATGTTGGTGGCGGCAATAAACTTTTTTACTGGCAAGCCCATTTTTTTGGCCATCAGGCCGGCAGTCAGGTTGCCAAAATTTCCGCTGGGTACACTGATCACCACATCCAGGCCGGTGTGCATCACCTGCCTGTAGCCTTCAAAATAGTAAAAACTTTGAGGTATCAGTCTGGCAATATTGATACTGTTGGCTGAGCTGAGGTCATACTTTCCATGCAGCCCCGGATCAGAAAAAGCTTCTTTGACCATGGCCTGACAATCGTCAAAGGTACCCTCAACCTCAATGGCTGTGATATTTTCTCCCAGAGTCGTCAGTTGCTTTTCCTGGAGGTCGCTTACTTTGCCGGAAGGATAAAGGATGATAACCTCTATGCCCGGAGTCTTGTAAAAACCTGCTGCAACCGCTCCTCCCGTGTCTCCTGAAGTAGCCACCAGGATCGTAATTTTCCTGTCCTCACCCCGGATAAACCATGACATCAGTCGGGCCATAAACCGGGCCCCGAAGTCCTTGAAGGCCAGGCTCGGCCCGTGCCAAAGCTCCAGGGATGCCCTGTTGTCATCCAAAAATACGATGGGAGCCGGAAAATCAATGGCTTTACTTACTATCTCCCGGAGATCGGCAGCCGGAATTTCATCACCGGTCAGAAGCCGGCTTATCTCATATCCGGTCTCCTCTAAGCTTCGGTTTTGCAGGCCTTCAACAAATCCCTCCGGAAGCTTTCCGATGGATTCGGGCATATAAAGTCCCCTGTCAGGTGCCAGGGACTGCATGACCGCCTCCTTGAGGGTAGCCTTTATATTTCTGTTGTTTGTGCTGTATAGCTGCATGGCAGGTTACGAATCAGAAGCGAATGGCCCCTTCCTGGTTAATTTTTGAAAAATAGGTATTTATACTGATCTTGTGGGTTTTGTAAAGTTTTTCGGCTGCCTCGATCACGGCTTCGGCCTTGGCTGTATTGTCACAAAGTGCAAACATCGAAGGTCCTGCACCGCTTATGCTGAATCCAAGGGCTCCTGCTCCAAGGGCAAGCTCCTTCATGTTATAAAAATGTGGGATCAGGTGGGCCCTTTGGGGTTCTACCAGCACGTCCCGGAGCGACCTTCTTATCAGGTCAAAATCAGAAGTGTACATGGCGGCCACAAAAGCTCCCAGGTTGCCGCTCTGGATTATGACATCGGCAAATGGCACCTCCCTTTTGAGGATACCCCGGGACTCCCTTGTGAGGATCTCAATATGCGGGTATATGACAGCGACACAAAGGCCGTGAGGCACATGGAGTTTTTTAAAATCAAGTGTCTGATTGTCGCGGATCAGGACCATGCCCCCGAGGAGGGATGGACCCACATTATCAGCATGAAAGGCACCGTCGGCCAGTTGCTCGCCCTCGACTGCAAACCGGAGAATTTCGTGTTTGGAGAGGCCCGTCCTGAGAAATTCGCTTACCGCAAATACACCACCGGCAGCACTGGCAGCGGATGATCCGAGGCCACTGCCAAATGGCATCTTCTTGTGTATTTCCATTTCTATCGGCCTTTGGGTCTCACCCAGGGACTCCAGCAGCCTCCAGGCAGAATAGCCGGCCGTATTTTTTTGTACATCATATGATAACCGCCCTCCGGCACCCCTAATGTCGGTGATGTGCAGGCCGGGTTTGGTGCCTTCTCTTACGATGATCTCATCGCCCGGCCTCTCCAGGGCAAAGCCGAGAATGTCAAATCCAACCGCCACGTTGGCTACCGATGCCGGGGCAAAAACCTTAATTCCTGGTTTGGACATACTGTATATTAATTTCCTGCACTTATGATCTCAGCAAACAATCCGGCTGCAGTGACCTCTGCACCTGCTCCGGGCCCTCTGACTACAAGCGGTCGCTGCCTGTATCTTTGGGTTGTAAAAACGATCATATTGTCACTACCTGCCAAATGATAAAAAGGACTGTCGGAACCAACTTCCTCCAGACCACATGACACTTTGTCGTCATCCACACGGGCAATAAAACGCAGCACCTTGTTTTCGGCGGAAGCCGCTTTCAGCATTCCGTCAAAATAAACGTTTTGCCGTTTTAGTTCCTCAAAAAACGCTTCCACATCTGATGCTTTCATACATGTTTCCGGAAGGATAGGATGGATAGTGACCTCGTCCGTTTCTGTCTTTAGGCCCGCCTCCCGGGCCAGGATGGTTATCTTTCTTTTTACATCGGCCCCGGAAAGGTCATCTCTTGGGTCCGGCTCTGTGTAACCCAGAGCTCTTGCTTCCTCCACAAGATGGCTGAAAGGCTTGCTGCCGTCAAAATTGTTGAAAATAAATGAAACGGACCCTGACAAAACTGCTTCTATGCTTATAATCCTGTCTCCGCTGTGTATAAGGTTGCGGAGTGTAGAGATCACAGGCAGACCAGCTCCTACATTGGTCTCAAATAAAAACTCCACGTTGTTCTTTTTGGCCAGTTCCTTGAGGAGGCTGTAGTGGCTGTATGCGGAGGATGCGGCTGTCTTGTTGGGAGTGGCTATGGAAATGCTGGCTGCCAGGATTTTTTCGTAATTGGAAGGAATCACCGCATCTGCCGTATTATCCAGAAAAATGGTATTGGAGAGGTTCATTCCGATCATCCTGCCGGTAAACTCTGTAAAGGACGAAGGAATATTGCTGTCGTTGAGCAGGTTTCGCCAGTTGCTTAGGTCGATTCCGTTTTCGTCAAAGATCATATTTTTGGAGTTGGCGAGGCCGCAGACCTTAATCTCGAGTCCGTTTTGGGACTTAAGGGTTTCTTTCTGGTCTTCGATCTGACTTAGCAGGGTACCTCCTATCAGACCTACACCGACCATAAACACATGTATTCTCTTTGTGTCTGACAGGAAAAAAGAATCATGGATGGCATTTAAAGCTTTGGTTTCGTCTTCTTTGCTGATGACAAACGAGATATTGAGCTCTGAGCTGCCCTGAGCAATGGCAATGACATTGATACCGTTTTTACCCAGACCTTCAAACAGCCTTCCGGCTACACCGGGGACATTTCTCATCTCTTCGCCTACGACGGCCACTACACAAAGATCGGTCTCACATTTTACCGATTCGATGAGCCCGTCTTCAATCTCCTTCTCGAATTCTTCCGTGATGGCGACCACCGCTTTTTTGGACTCCTTGTCGGACACTGCAAGGCATATGGAATGCTCAGATGATGCCTGAGTGATGAGGATGACATTGATCTTCTCTTTGCCCAAAGCCGTAAACAGTCTTCCCGATACGCCGGGGACACCCATCATACCGCTGCCTTGCAGTCTCAGCAATGACAGGTTGCTTAAAGAGCTGATGCCTTTAATTGTAGATCTGAACCGTGTATCATGGTCCTTGTGAATAAGCGTGCCTGAAAAAGATGGGTTGAAGGTGTTTTTGATATAAATGGGTATGCCCTTGTTTAGAGCGGGCTGTATTGTAGGCGGATAAATGACCTTGGCTCCGAAGTGTGACATTTCCATGGCTTCGGTATAGCTTAGTGTCGGTATGGTAAATGCTTGTTTGACTTTGCGGGGGTCACTGGTGAGCACACCGTCTACATCGGTCCATATCTCCAGGACTTCACTTTCCAGTGCTCCAGCCAGGATAGCAGCTGTATAATCAGATCCTCCCCGGCCGAGGGTGGTAGTTAGTCCACCGATGTCGGAACCGATAAATCCCGTCACGATCTGCAGCTTATCCTGATGGGCGGCGTAATGCTCACGGATGGCTTCATTGGTCAGCTTGAAATTGACCCGGGCATTGCCAAAATCCTTATTGGTCCGTATGATTTTTCGGGCATCGAGATATTCGGCGTTGATGCCATTTTCTTTCATGGCTTCCGCAATAATGACATTGGCATTTCTCTCGCCAAAACTAAGCACATAATCCATCGTGCGGGGAGATGCTTCACGTACCAGGAAGATGCCCTTTAGCAGATCCTTGAGTGTGTCGTGGTTTTCGTCCATAGCTGCACTAAGGGCGTGAAATCCCGGCTCTGAAAGCAGCTCTCTGGCAGCTGTTGTATGCCTGTCCCTGAACTGATGATACAGAGCCAGGTATTTGTCCTTGCCATGACTAGCCAGTACGCTCATTTCGATCAGCGTATCCGTGACTCCCCCAAAGGCTGAAAAGACGATGGTCAGCTTTTCGCCCGAGTCCAGTCTGGGCTTAACGATTGAGATAATATTTTTAATCCTGTCTGCACTGGCTACCGAGGAGCCTCCGAACTTCAGTACTTTCATCCTGTATTTGTATTTCTGTGGAAATCCCTGATTATAAGCGGGTAAAATTACAACACATTTGCCAATAGCCGCTTTTATTTAAATTTCATTAACGCTAAATCAATAACAGGAAGCGGGTATCATGTATCATTTTTATGGATTTTTTACATTTGCAAAAAACATGAGTTCATGGCCAGGCAACAAACGATCGGAAAACTGGGGGAGGATCATGCCGCCGCCTATCTTGAGGGTCAGGGTTACAAAATAGCAGAGAGAAACTGGCGGTACAGAAAAGCAGAAATAGACATCATTGCCTGGGATAATAATATCCTTGTATTTACGGAAGTCAAGGCAAAGTCATACACCTACTTTGGTGATCCTTCAGAAAGTGTAAGTACCTACAAGGAAAGGCTGATTTTGGATGCATCTACAGAGTATATGCTTAGGATAGGCTATGATTGGGAAGTGCGGTATGACATCATATCCATCGTTTTTGACAAAAATAAAAATCCGACTCTTACCCACTACAAGGACGCATTTTTTCCATCAATATAAGTTTTGATCTTTAAAACAGCATCGGTCTTTTTTACCCATCCCCCTTCCCCTTCCCTTGAAATTGAAGGGGTGATAACTCCACTTTTTCTCCCTCCATTCCAAGGGAGGGCCGGGGTAGGTAAAATTCTCCCTCCCTTTTAAGGGAGGGCCGGGGTGGGTAAAAAAGTTATTTTGATAATTTTAAAAGATTCAACAATTTAAACTCTACCTCATCCCATTGATTCAAAACTTCATCATTTGTAAATCTAATCACACAGTAACCTAGTGCTTCTATATTATTTTGCCTTTCTTTATCATAATCTTCCTGTGTCAGATGAATTCCGCCGTCAATTTCTACGATAACTTTGTGTTCAAAATTATGAAAATCAGCGATGTAATAAAGTTTATTCCCCATAATCTGTGCATATTCAATCATATACTGACGGTTAAATTTTAAGTTATAAAACCTTTTTCCCCGCACCTTTTCCCAAAACTTCTTTTCTGCAGGGGTCTGTAGCTTTCGAAGATTTCTGGCTTTTTCTAAGGTTTCAAAATATTTCATACCAGGCATAAATGGATAATAACAAGCAATATTAAATATTTAATACTGATGAGCAACCATTAATTTTCATTTTTATCCTTTCCCCTTTAACTCCCTCCCTTTTAAGGGAGGGCCGGGGTGGGTAAAATTCTCCCTCCCTTTTAAGGGAGGGCCGGGGTGGGTAAAATTCTCCAGAAACCCAAATTCCAGGATTAAATCCCCACTCTCCTGTTTTAGCCATAAATATATACAATCCCGGTTACAGACTCCTTTACTGATACTGTATATAAATGGGGCGAGGATACAGCCCAAGGATTTCATCGGGTGTCATGAGGCGATGGGGTTTTGTCCATTTGTCGTTTTTGTAAAACAACTTGAAGCCCGTGTATTGCACCGGGTACCCGGCAACAAACCTACGGTACGAATCCCTCTTTTTGGCAGGAAAACCAAAGCCGTCCATGTTGATGACCACCTGCACCTCCGGTGTGGGTTTTATTTTGTCAGAATTGCTGATCATGCCCTTGGTAAAGCGGTGTACCACCAGCACCTTGGGAGGCAGATTGTGTTTTTTGACGAGGTCAGACAGATAGCTTATGGCGTAATTGACATCCCCTGCATCCATGGTACCTATCCTGCTTCCGGGAGTTTTGCCGTTTTTCATGGACCATTCCGGGTCAAGTGCGAGGTGTACGTCGGGATGGATGAGGTGTTTTTCCAGAAGTGGCACTTCGCTCCATACTGTACTGTGTCCTACCTGTACGTCCAGAATGGTGATTCCTTCTATTTTCCTGCCCAGGCTGATGGCTTTTTCTATCTGATGGTCCGGCATTCTGAGTCTGTATTTACTGCCCTTGCCCGGGGAGCTCTGGGCTGTTACAGCAATGTAGTGTATAGCAGGTATTACAGGCAGGAGACTGTCGGCCTTGTTCCAGGCACTTACCTCGCTGCCGAGATTTTCGATAAGATCTTTTTCTGAAAGGGACCCCAGAATACCCATGTGGCGACTATAAAAATTGCCGTAATAGGCTACAATCCTTTTGAATGGCAGTATGGCTCCGGATGGAGGATGGCCATAATCTTTTGGCCATTTTGATGTTACACTGTCGTGTGCCAGATAGTGTATGAGCTTACGATAGCGTGCCGTATCCGACTCCGGAGTTACAGGTAGCGAATCTTTAAGATTTATTGTTCCGGATACGGAGGCTGTGTCCGTTTTTTTGCTTATAGTAGCTGAGAGTTGACTGTCTGACGAGCCTCCTGCCTGCCTGCAGCCCGTCCACAGCAATGCCAGACACACAATATTAACACAGATATGAAATTTATGCACGGGTACTTGTATTATCTCACGGAAGTTACCTTATATCCTTCTTTTCTCAGCAGATGAATCACCCCTTTGGGACCACCCAGATGACCTGCTCCCACAGCAAAAAATGTTTGCTGAGCCTTTGATTGGCTGATAATCTGTGGTATCCAGTTTTGGTTTCGCTGATTAAGCAACTTGTCTTCAAACCCTGCAATGTCGCTGCCTTCTTCGGTAGCCATTTTGACCATCTTGTCTATGTCCTGCTTTTTGTACATTTCGGTCATTTTTTTAAACTCATCGTTGTCGCCTGTTGTGGTTCTGAGGGCATCAACCAGCATTTTTGCCTGTACTTCATAGGGAATTTCGTCAAACAGACCCACCTGATAATCTATGGTCTCAAGGCCAGCGGTCTCCTTGTCTGCACTGCCTGCCAACTCCATGAGTTCCATCTCATAGGACTTAAGTTTTCCGCTATTGATATCCGTAGGATTCATATCGCCGTACGCAAACACGGTAAGGAACATGGGTTTTATCCTTTCCAGCATAAAAAGTGGCATTCCCATTTTTTCAAAGTGGGAACTTACCAGTTTGTATTCCTCGTCGGTTATCAGGTCTTTGAGGGTTTTACCGTCTTTCATAAATACTTTGCCCATGATACCCATAAGAGCGGAGATATCGGTCATTTCTTTCATGTCTATCTCAAAAAATACCTTTTTCGATTCGTCAAATGCTGTCATAGTGCCTTTCGGCCAAAAGAAATCCTCACTGCCGATGATATGGATAGTACCGTACAGGTAGGATGGTTTTGAAATGCCGTTACCCTCGATTTTCCAAAGCAATGCAGGCTCCAGAGGTTTGTATTCTGTGGCGGTCTTGCCGGCGGTCTTGCATGAAAAAATGAATGCAGCGGCTACAACCGCAAAAAACATCAGAACTCTTGATTTCTTCATTTGTGGGCTTAATTGTATATAAATAAATTACTTGTTATTTGCTTGTGGCAGACATTCTTTGCCTTTTTGCTTCATATAGCAGGATGCCGGCCGCAACAGAAACATTCAGAGAGTCAAAATCGTTCCCGGAGGGTATCCTGACCGCTTCATCAGCTACTTCAAGAACTTTGTAGTGAAGCCCCTTCTCTTCCGACCCCATCAGGATAGCCAATGGTCCATGCAGATCACATTCAGCAGGTGATAATGAGGTTTTGAGGGCAGTAGCGACCACTTTAAGGCCCATGGCCTGCAAATTACTAATGGCCGTAAATACACTTTTTTCGCGGGATACGGGTATATTCAATATGGCACCGGCTGAAGATTTTACAGCATCTTCGCTGATGCTGCCGGAAATATTGCCCGTAAGGATGATGCCGTCAGCCCCAAAAAACCAGGCTGAGCGGGCGATGGCCCCTATGTTTCGAATATCAGTGACACTGTCAAGCACGATCACAAAGGGAGTACCACCGCGTTCATAAGCAGAAGATATCACATCCCTGTAATCGGCATAGCGTAATTTTGAAATCAGGGCTGCCACACCCTGATGAGCAGCCTTGGATCCGCACAATTCGGCCAGTTTTTGTTCGGGAACCTTGGCCAGGGGCACCGATTTTTCGCGGCAGATATTCCTGACAAATACCTCAAACTCTCCCCGCATGGAGTTCAGCATATACACCTTTTCGATTTCCTTGCCGGACCTGAAAGCCTCCTCTACTGAATTTCTGCCAAAGATAATGTCACTCATGCCTTTAACCGCCTTTTCTTAAAGGGAACAAAGATGGTAATATTCCTGAAAAAGGTCGTGTATGAGACAATAAGAAAATTTGATGAACATTAATTGTGACTATTTGTATCTTTATGTCCCGAAATCAATTTTTTGGAATACACCATTAACTATTTTTCAAATCAACCTTAATTTATGAACGCAGCAAAAGCAGTTTCAGTATTTGTTTTTTTGATCTTTACGATCTCTTTGTGTGGGCAGGAGTCCATAATCCTCGGGACAGCCCGGAATCATTTTCAGGTGAATGCAGAAAAATGGGGGTTAAAATCAGGAGATTTCAGCCATCTTGTGATAAACTCTACCGCCACCACAGAAAAAGGTATTACTTATTCCTACATCAACCAGACTTACGATGGAATCCCTGTCAGAAATGCCATAATTTCCCTTGTTACGGACAAGAATGGAAAAGTCCTCTCAGACGCACACAGTTTTGTCCAGGATATAGAAAGTAAAATTGCCGGAAAAAAGTCATCAATCACTGCTTCAGATGCCATACTCAGGGCAGCTGATATTTTACATGTTTCGGTAAAGGGAAAACCTGTGGCCAGTGACAGAAATTCTGAAGGCAAACAGATATATGACTTTGCCGAATTGTCTAAATCACCCATCTCCGTGCAGCAGTCCTATGTCATGTCTGAAGGCAAGCTGGTACTAGCATGGAGTGTTAAGGTTGATATGGTAAAGAGTCCGGATTACTGGGACTTGATGGTGGATGCAAACAGCGGACTGGAGATCGGCAGAAACAACCTTACGGTATACTGCCAGCATCACCCGAGCCAGTTTAAAAACCACAGCAATTGTACATCAGAACATAATGATACACATGCCGGCACTGAAGTAATAGGTGCAGAATCCTTTGGGTCAGCTGCGGCATCATACAGAGTCTTTAAATTGCCGGTAGAAAGTCCTAATCATGGAGGGAGGTCATTGGTCACAGACGCACAATTTCCTGCAGCTTCGCCCTTCGGATGGCATGATACCAACGGTGTGCAAGGTGCAGAATACACTATTACAAGGGGGAATAACGCCTATGCTTACGAGGACAAGGACGACGATGACTCTTCAGATGGAGACAATACAGATGGAGGAGCAGGATTGGTATTTGACTTCCCGATTGATATGACCAAGGACCCGAGGGAGACTTTTAAAGCATCTGTTACCAACCTGTTTTATGCCGTAAATATGATGCACGATATTACACATGTAATGGGATTTGACGAAAACTTCGGAAATTTCCAGCAGAAGAATTATACAAACAAGGGCGACGGAAGCGATTACGTGCTGGCACAGGCCTTTGACGGCATTACGCTGCATGAGGCTGGTCAGGACATAGTCAACGGTAACCCTACTAAAATCAATAATGCCAATTTTTCCACCCCTTCAGACGGTTTTAACGGACGTATGCAGATGTTTTTTTGGGATAATGAGGGAGGAGCTGTATCCATAGATTCACCTGATCAGATAAAAGGTTTTGTGGCCGAATATGGTCAGGCACAGTTTGGCCTACCTATACCTAATGAGACCGAACCAGCAATTTCAGGCAATGTAGCCATCCTCAGAGACAACAGTACTAATCCAACAACCGGCTGCGGAACCGTAACCAACGGAAGCGAAATAAGCGGTAAAGTTGCCCTGATTGACAGAGGCTTGTGTGATTTTTCCAAAAAAGTGTACAATGCACAGCAGTCTGGAGCAGTAGCCGTTATCATATGCAATATAGTAGGCGTAAATGGTGGAAATGGCGAAGAAATTATAAACATGTCCGGAGGACAGAATGCCGGTCAAGTTACCATTCCATCCATATTTATGAAAAAATCAGACTGCGATAAAATCAGGCTGGTACTAGCAGGGGGTACCAACGTTACCATGACATTTAAAGCCCGTGAAAGAGTGGGGGCCGAATACCTCGACGGTTCGCTTGACAATGGAGTAATAGCACACGAGTTTGCACATGGTATATCAAACAGACTAACAGGTGGAAGGCTGGCAGACGCCTGTCTCACCAATGATGAACAAATGGGTGAAGGATGGAGTGATTTTTTTGCCCTGGTGGTCACACACGAGCCTGGCGACAAGGGTACCGACTCAAGGGGGATAGGAACTTTTGCTTCTGGTGAACAGATAACCGGTGGTGGTATCCGCAGATATCCTTACTCCACAGATATGAACATCAATCCACAGACATTTGACGATATCAAGGGTACCACTTCGCCTCACCAGCTGGGGGAGGTGTGGACAGATATGTTGTGGGACATGTACTGGGCATTTATTGATGCTTATGGCTATGATCCGGACTGGACCAATGTCAATTCAGGCAACCATAAGGCGGTATTTCTTGTGATGGAAGGAATGAAGATGCAGCCGTGCAATCCGGGATTTATAGCCGGCAGGAATGCTATTTTTAAAGCCGATGAAATCCATTACAACAGTGAGAATAAATGTCTTCTATGGAATGTATTTGCACGCAGAGGATTGGGTTACTTTGCAGAAGGGGGAAATTCGAATGACCGCAGCGACGGAGTTGAGAATTTTGACGCACTGCCAACCTGCATAGAAAAGCTGAAGATCTCCAAAACCGTCACTCCATCCATTAATCCCGGAGACGAAGTGACCGTGGAACTCAGGGCTATCAATCACATACCTGCCAGGCAAAACAGCGTGGTGGTCACGGACCAGTTGCCGGACGGAATGTCTTTTGTCAGTGGCTCCGCATCGATGACCCCTGTGGTGTCAGCCAATCAGCTTAAATTTGAACTCGGCGATATGGATTATGACAGAGAGATTGTGATCACCTATAAGGCCAGGTCTTCAGCCTCAAACAAGTCTGTAAGAAAAGAGTATGAAAGTTTTGATGGCGAGTTTAACTGGGACATCGAGAAAATTGAAGGTAACGAGGATTGGCTCCCTACTTCAGATCTATACAGAAGCCCTGATATATCATTTAATATCATCAATGTAGCTGCTGAGACAGACGCCTCGCTCAGGTCCATCCCTTATCAGGTTGCCGGTAATAATCCTGTCATGAGATTCTGGCACAAGTACAATACAGAGACCGGTAATGACGGAGGCTTTGTTGAAATAAGTGCCAACGGAGGGCCGTACATCCCGGTCCTCAAGGATAAGTTTATCAGGAATCCGTACAATGGTCCTTTGGCTTATTCGACACTGGCAATACCCGCTCTGGATGCTTTTTCCGGCAATTCCGGAGGTAACTGGACAGGCAACCTTACAGGCTCCTGGAAAGACTCTTACATAGACATGTCACAGTATAAGGGCAAAACAGTAGTGGTCCGGTTCAGGTTTGGCAGCAATGCCACCACAGCTGCCCCCGGGGACCTCAACGGTTGGTTTATTGACGACTTTGAGCTCCTCGATATTTACAAATATGTCTCTGAAGCCTGTATCGCTGCCGATAACGGATCGGGTGAAGCTGTCTGTACAGATGAGAAGGTCACGTTTGTCAATACCGAAAACACCGTGGCTACCGGCGATCAGGACAGGGATTACTTCACTGCAGGTGTAGCACCTAACCCGGCTACAGACCATATAGTAGTGTGGGCAAAGTCACCAGTCAGGTCAAATGCCACGCTCGAGATTATGACAGCAGACGGAAGGGTTGTACTTGCCTCACCTTTTGCCTTGGACAACGAGATCAGGGTGCAGACCATCAACCTGAACAGTATACCTGCAGGGTTTTATATAGTGAGGCTGGTGGATGGACAAAAGGTCACCTCCAGAAAACTGATCGTAAGATAAAAGAGAGTTAAATAGTTAAGTTATAAAAAGGGCCACAGTATCTGTAGCCCTTTTTTTATGGCTTTTTGCCAATCTTTGCCATGGCATATTCGGTGATGGCCGTGATGCTCAGGCTTGGATTGACACCTGGGTTGGCTGAGATCATACTGCCGTCACATACCAGCATATTTTTATAGTTAAATACCCGGTTGTCCCTGTCGATGACACCGTTTTCAGGCCCTGAACCCATACAGGCACCTCCCAGAATATGTGCTGTGGTGGGAATACCAAAAAGTGTTTCGGTATTCATAACCATGGCCTTGCCATTTATTATAGCCTCCGTCCTATGGGCGATATCCCGGGCTTTTGGGTTAAATGCTGTAGGTAGTGGACCATGCTCGGGTTTTGACCGGAGGAATCCAAGCCCTGACCTGACAAATCTGAGTGTGGAGTCTATACTTTCCATATACAGCAGGATGTGGGTCCTTTTGCTCCAGTCGTCTACAAAAAACACCCTCAGATTGTCAATGGGATGTAAGATAAAGTCCATGAACATCCTGCCTGTTCTCGTCAAAATATTGTTGCCCGACACCAACGGTGCCATAAACAACCTCCAGAATCCTGACCCTGCCGGGTATTTTACAGGTTCGACATGCCTGCTTTCGTCAATGTGTACAATCGAGCCAATGGCTATTCCTTCTGAAAATTCGGTATTTTTGTTAAAAGTGGTCACGCCGATCAGACTTTCCGAATTTGTCCTTATGCCGCAACCCACCTTGTCAGACAGGTGAGGCAGAGATGCACCCCTGAGTTTCAGTAAAAGACTGACTGTCCCCATCACCCCTCCGGCAAAAACAATGCCTTTGGTCCTGACCGTATATTTTTTTGGCAGAAAGCCGTAAGAATCCCTGAACATCACAGTGTACCCTCCGCTTCCGTCTGTATCCGCGGGTATTACATCGTACACTTCCTTTTCAGGCATGATTTCCACCCCGAGGGCCTGGGCCATATGAAGGTAATTTTTATCCAGGGTGTTTTTGGCGTTGTACCGGCATCCCAACATACAGGCACCGCAAAGGATGCAACCGGTTCGGTCAGGTCCCTTGCCGTCAAAATAGGGATCAGATACAGTTTCGCCGGGTTTTCCGAAATACACAGCAACATCGGTTTTTTCAAAGGTGGTTTCATCCCCCATTTCCCTGGCCAGCTGAAGCATAGCCTTGTCGCTCCTGCTCATATATGGGTGAGCCGCCGCACCAAGCATCTTCCTGGCCAGGAAGTAGTAGGGCATTAACCTGGCCTCCCAGTCATCCAGTCCCTTCCAGTTTCCCGAGTTGAAAAACTCTGATTTGGGAACAGGAAGTGTGTTGGCATACACGAGTGATCCGCCACCCACGCCCACTCCACTCAATGCGAAAACGTGACGGAACACTGACATCTTCAGGATACCTCTAAAGCCTATGGATGGCAGCCAGAAATATTTCTTAAGATTCCAGGTTGATGTTGGAAAATCCTCCGGATTTTTATACCACCTGCCTTTTTCCAGTACAAGCACTTTGTATCCTTTTTCGGCGAGCCGAAGTGCAGAAACAGAGCCTCCGAATCCGCTGCCGATTATAACGTAATCATACTGAATCCCCGTAGACAAGTCTTTTGCCGATTTAATAGGTTGGGTCATATATCATGGACTTGATGTGTGCCCTGAGATTTCTTGGTTTTTCGAGTGTTGCCAGGTCAAGCTGGTACAAATGTGTGGCTACAGCTACAGCAATCTCAAAGGAAATAGTACGCAGTGAGGTCATTTTTGGGTATAGGGTGCCGGCATCCAGGTCTGACTGGTGTATCTGGCGGGCGAGTTCTCTGGCTGCCACCAAAAAGGCACTGTCAGGCAGATATCTGGCCCCGACAGAGATGGCTCCCAGACCCACCCCGGGAAAAACATAGACGTTGTTGCCCTGGCCGGGGACGATGACCCTGTCATTGATCGTGACTGGCCCAAACGGGCTGCCGCTGGCAAAGATCACCCTGCCGTCACTCCATTTGTAGGCATCTTCAGCCGTGCATTCGGCCTTGGTTGTCGGATTGGAAAGAGCAAAGATGACCGGCCTCTCATTATGTGCTGACATGAGTTCCACCACCTCTTTGGTAAAGGTATTTTTGGCCCCTGAGGCCCCGATCAGGATGGAAGGCCTGATTTCCCTAAGAGCTTCGATAAATCCCATAGCCTTGTAATCATGGGCGTAAGGCTTATTGTGCGGTTGCAGGTTTTTGCTCTCTCCGGTGACCAGGCCGTTGATATCTACAAACCATAGCTTGTGTCTGGCTTCTTCTATGGTCAGGCCTTCTTCCATCATAGCCGTAACCATGAGGTCCGCAATGCCCGTGGCAGCAGAGCCCGCCCCCAGAAACATAATCGTCTGGTCACGTAACGAGCCTCCAAGTATACGGAGAGAAGTGTATATCCCCGCGAGAGCTACCGCAGCGGTGCCCTGGATGTCGTCATTAAAGCACAAGATCTTTTTCTGGTATCGTTCCAGCAGTCTGTAGGCATTTGGTGTAATAAAATCCTCAAACTGAATGAGAGCCATAGGGTATTTTTCCTGTACCGCCATGACAAATTCGTCGACGATCTCATCGTACTCCTCTCCCTGAAGCCTTTTGTGCGGGTATCCGAGATAGAGCAGGTCCTCCAGGAGAGATTCGTTATCTGTACCCATGTCGAGCATGACAGGCAGGCAATGCTCCGGCCTGATGCCTCCGCCTGCTGTGTACAGCGAAAGTTTTCCTATGGGAATACCCATGCCGTTGCAGCCAAGGTCGCCCAGTCCCAGTATTCTTGACCCGTCTGTGACCACGATAACCCGGATGTCCTTTTCAGGCCAATTGTCCAGAAGTGTGCTGATGTCACCTTTGTCTTCAGGTGTGATGTAAAATCCCTTGTCTATACGATAAATATGCGAAAATTGCTGGCACACCTCGCCTACAGTCGGGGTGTAGATGATCGGCAGCAGCTCCTGGATATAGTCTATGACGGTGCGGTAAAACAGCCTTTCATTACGATCCTGCAGGGCGGATAAAAAGATATACTTCTCAATGTTGGACTCCTTCCTTCTGATATTTTCAATGGCCCTTTTCTTCTGTATATCCTGTGAGGAAATGGCATACGGTAATAAGCCCCTCAAACCCAGATTTTCACGTTCTTCGGCTGTAAAAGCCGTGGATTTACTGAGCCGCATGTCCTTGAGGACCTCAATTCCCTTTTTATCATTCATATCTCGTGTGCCTTAGATGCTACAGTTTAGTGCAAACCGATTTAGTTCAAACAATATGCCATTCAAAGAGTTTTTCCGTCCGACCCATTCCAAAATAATAAAAAGAAAAGCCCTTACCCATCGGTAAACCGGGATGAAATCTGTTAATAATGAATTTCTTATCTTTGCGTCATGTTTTCAAAATACAATGTGATCGTCGTCGGTGCCGGCCACGCCGGATGTGAGGCAGCCGTTGCCGCAGCCAATATGGGATCCAGCGTGCTCCTCGTGACTATGAATATGAATACCATAGCCCAGATGTCATGCAATCCGGCTATGGGAGGAGTAGCCAAAGGGCAGATCGTCCGTGAGGTCGATGCATTGGGAGGTTATTCCGGCATCGTCACGGATTACTCTATGGTCCAGTTCAGGATGCTCAATATGTCCAAAGGGCCTGCCATGTGGAGCCCAAGGGCACAAAATGACCGTATGATGTTTGCTGCCAAATGGCGGGAAATGCTTGAAAACCACCCAAACATAGACTTCTGGCAGGAGACCGTACCGGGGTTGATCGTAAAGAATGGCGTGTGCAAAGGGATCATCACAAGTCTGGGCCTGGAGATAGAGTCTGATGCAGTAGTGCTGACTAACGGCACCTTCCTCAATGGCATCATCCACATTGGCGAGAAGCAGTTTGGCGGAGGTAGGGCAGGCGAAAAATCAGCTACCGGCATCACGGAGCAACTCATCAGCCTGGGCTTTGAATCCGGCAGGATGAAGACCGGCACACCACCCCGGATAGACGGGAGGAGCCTGGATTATTCCAAAATGGAGATCCAGCTCGGCGACGAAAAACCGGGCAGGTTTTCCTATACTGACACACCCCATCTTACCAGGCAATTGCCTTGCTACATAACGTATACCAGTGAAGACGTACATGACACACTGAGGGAGGGATTTGACCGGTCACCCATGTTTAATGGAAGGATACAGGGACTCGGACCGAGATACTGTCCCTCCATCGAGGACAAGATAAACCGCTTTGCCGATAAGGAACGCCACCAGCTCTTTGTGGAGCCGGAAGGCTGGAACACCTGCGAAATATATGTCAATGGTTTTTCGTCATCACTGCCGGAAGACGTCCAGTACAAGGCCCTTCGTATGGTGCCAGGTTTTGAAAACATGAAAATGTTCCGCCCGGGGTATGCCATAGAATATGATTACTTTCCGCCTACCCAGCTCAATATGAACCTGGAGACCAAGCTGGTCAAAAACCTGTTTTTTGCCGGCCAGATTAACGGAACTACCGGTTATGAAGAGGCAGCCTGCCAGGGACTGATTGCCGGACTTAATGCCCATATGGCCGTCAGGGACCTTGAGCCTTTTATCCTCAGGCGATCCGAAGCCTACATAGGTGTGCTCATTGATGACCTGGTAAATAAAGGGACCAACGAGCCATACAGGATGTTTACTTCCCGGGCCGAATACAGGATACTTCTTCGTCAGGATAACGCTGATATCAGGCTTACGCCAAAGGCTTATGCCCTCGGTATGAAGGGCATGGAAGAAAGGATGGAAAGAGTGGATGCCAAGGTCAATAACGTGGCCAGGATCGAAAGGCACTTTGATGAGGCCAGCTTAGACCCGGCACTCGTCAACCCGCTTCTGGAAACAATCGACTCATCACCCCTCAGGCAGAAGGTTAAGGCCAGGTCGGTGCTTACACGTCCTAATATCGGAATCAGCGACCTCAGGGAAGCAGTTCCGGAGCTAAACCAATATCTCAGCCAGTTTGACGACGAGACGGTCACCATTGCTGAGGTGGGGATGAAGTATGAAGGCTATATACGCAAAGAGCAGGAGATGGTGGAGAAAATGGACCGTCTTGAAGAAGTCAGGCTTTCGGACAGTTTTGACTACCGTTCGCTGAAGTCGCTCTCCATAGAAGCACGCGAAAAACTGGAAAAGATAAGGCCACGCACCATCGGTCAGGCAAGTCGGATAAGCGGAGTCTCACCGTCAGACATTTCGGTCCTGCTGGTCCATGTAGGCCGGTGACTCTTTGACAGGTATTAATATTCCTCCCCGTAGGCTGTAGGCTCGGACTCTGAAATGACCATAGGAATATCATCCTTTATTTGTTTTTGGCTTGCCGCTGTAATGCTGCCCCATTCTTTGCCATACCTTGCCATGGCAGACTCCTCCCATAATTCGTGGTAAGCAGCCTTGAGAGCATCGTATACTTCGAGGTAGGCTGCATATGGTGTGCCCCTGTCGTTTTTAAGGATGATGACCGCTTTCTTTGGATTTTCTGAGAGATTAATTTTCTTATCCGGGTTGCTTACAAACTGCTTGGCATGGCTTTTAAGTTGAGCAAGTTCCATGGTTTCGCCTCTGACCAGCAATTTGCCGGATGCATTGACAAATACCGGATACAAGTTCCTCTGACGCACATTCAATGGCGGGGGAGCATCGGGTAACCATGGAGGTAGCCTTACCAGTACACCTTTGTCTTCAGAGATGGTTGTTGTCACCAGAAAAAAGATCAGAAGCAGGAAGGCAATATCGGCCATTGAGCCTGCATTGATCTCATTGGAGAGACGTCTTTTGGTTGCCATTTTATTGAATATTAATTGTCAGGAAACAGCAACACAAACCCAAAGTACACGAAGCTTCGACGCACCAAAGAAGTGTGTCTTAAACATATGATGTAGGTCAAACCGCTTTTGGCGGAAAGGAAAAGGAGATTTTTTTCAGATTTGAAGGGTTTGGAACTACACTAAGCCACATTTTTACCCGATTTGTTTGGAAAATATAATGGCATCTGATATGTTTGTGCCATGAAATGTTTTCATTCCACATTTGCCGGCTTTTATTTTTGGTTCTTTTATTTCTTTGAGATGAGGTAACAGAAGGCCTGTTTGTAGATGTGTCGCTATATAAAAGGAGTTCTGTTACAAAAACAGGCTCCTTTTTTGTTTTAATATATTTTTAAAAAAAGTGATTGATGAATGATAAGTTAAAAGTTGGCATCCAGGGATATCCGGGTTCATTTCACGACATTGCAGCCAGACAATATTGGGGAAATACCGACCTTGCACTGATACCTGCGGATTCGTTTGACATACTTGCGTCGATGCTTTGCCAAAGAAAAACAGACATAGCGGTTATGGCCATAGAAAACTCCATTGCCGGCACCTTGCTTCAAAACTACAGGATTCTGCGTGAAAACGGATTTTGGGTCTCCGGAGAGATCTACCTTCGCATCAAACACAATCTGCTGGGCATTCCAGGAACAACCCTGACCGATATACGCGAAGTGGCATCCCATCCTATGGCACTCAACCAATGTCTGCAGTTTCTCCAGGGGTTTCCACGATGGAAGCTTGTCGAATCGGAAGACACTGCACTCAGTGCACAACACCTTTCCCAATCCCTCGACAGACACAAGGCCTGCATAGCCAGCACAGCAGCTGCCGATCTGTACGGTCTGGATATTCTGGCTCCCGGCATTGAGACCAACAAGACCAATTATACACGCTTTTTTATAGTACACCCTCACAGGGAGACACCGGACCCGGCAGCCGATAAAGCTTCGGTGTATCTGAGGATCCCCGACAAAAAAGGCCAGTTGCTCAAGGTACTGCAGGTTATTGACAGCCACTCCCTTAATATGAGCAAACTCCAGTCTTTTCCGGTATTAGGCAGTTTCAGGGAATACTTTTTTCATATAGACATTGAATTTGACCATATCAGCCAGTACGAAGGACTCAAAAATGACCTCCGGTCGCTCACTTTTGAATATGAAGAAACCGGCATTTACAAGAGGGCCGATGTCAAAGCCATTATTGAAAAACAAAGTAAAATCAGCCAACTGTCATGATCCGGCCTGCCCACAGACTCAACGGTATAACGTCCTATTATTTCGCCCGGAAACTCGCCGAAATTGACAGGATGAATAATGACGGACAAGCTTCAGTCATCAATCTGGGTATAGGAAGCCCTGATTTGCCTCCCCACCCGTCGGTGACCGAAACCCTTAACATGTCTTCTGTCGGTAAGGATGCCCATAAATACCAGCCGTACAAGGGGACTCCTGAACTCAGGAATGCTTTCAGTCAGTGGTATTTCAGACACTTTGGTGTGAAAATGGACCCAAATGAACAGATTCTGCCTCTCATAGGGTCAAAGGAGGGGGTGATGCACATCAGTATGACTTTCCTTGATCCGGGAGATGAGGTCCTGGTGCCGGATCCGGGATACCCGTCCTACAGTGTGTGCACCCGGCTGGCAGGTGGCATTCCGGTGACCATGCCTCTTATGGAAAACCTCGGCTGGAAGCCCGACCTAAAAGCCCTGGCAAAGCATGATCTTAGCCGCGTAAAACTTATGTGGGTCAACTATCCCAATATGCCTACGGGTGCACGGGCAGACCACGATTTTTTTAATGATCTGGTGGCATTTGCTGCCGAAAACAACATCCTCATCTGCCACGACAATCCCTATGCGTTCTTGCTGACGGATGAGCCGATAAGCATATTTAATGCCGAGGGTGCGGATAAACAGGCCCTGGAACTTACATCTCTGAGCAAGTGCTATAATATGGCCGGCTGGCGTGTCGGAGCTATCGCAGGGCAAAAGTCTTACATCGATGCCGTCATGACATTCAAGAGCAATATGGACTCCGGTATGTTCAGGCCCGTGCAGGATGCCGCCGTGGTGGCTCTTGGCCTGGGAGACGACTGGATCAGAAATCTTAACAGCACATACAGTCACCGCAAAGAGGCTGCCATGGCCATTTTTGATGAGCTGGGTCTGACCTGCGATCCGAACGGGGCTGGTATTTTTGTGTGGGGAAAAATAACAGATCCGCAGGAAGACGGAGAGAGCCTTTCGGAGAGGTTACTTCACAGTTCAAGGGTATTTATCACCCCTGGACATGTATTTGGCAGTATGGGAGAAAGGTATCTGAGGATCAGTCTCTGCAGTCCGGTGGCAGACATGGAGGCAGCCCTGTACCGGATAAGGACAGGATTCCGGTCGAAGGATCCGATGGTTTCAGACATAATCTCAAAGGAATGAATATCACCATCGTAGGACTGGGACTCATCGGAGGGTCAATGGCAAGGGACCTGAAGTCACAGCTGAATGTCAGGGTGAAAGGAGTGGACACATCCGCTCACCATAGCCGCCTTGCCGGCGAATTGGGACTGGTCCATGAGATGGTCAACCTTAACGACGGCCTCAACGGAGCAGACATCGTAATCCTGGCCGTGCCCGTAGACAAGATTGAAGAAATGCTTCCGGACATACTTAACCATACCTCTGCCCATACCACAGTAGTCGACGTGGGATCTACCAAAAGTGAGATGTGCAGGGCTGTGGAAGGGCATCCTCACCGAAGCAGGTATGTAGCTGCCCATCCATTGGCCGGTACTGAGTATTCAGGTCCTGAGGCCGCCATCAGAGGCCTATTTACAGGAAAGAAAAATATCATTTGCGAACCCGAAAAAAGCAATGAACAAATCCTTAATACCGCCCTGGCCCTGTTTGAAAGCCTGGGTATGAATACACTGTTTATGGCTGCCGAAGAGCATGACAAACATCTGGCTTATGTTTCCCATTTGTCACATGTAAGTTCCTTTATGCTTGGCCTTACGGTTCTGGATATCGAAAAAGATGAGAAACAGATCTTCGAACTGGCAGGCACAGGTTTTGCAAGCACCGTGAGGCTGGCAAAAAGTAACCCCGCCACATGGTCAGCTATTTTTGGCAAAAATCAAAAATATGTCCTTGAAGCATTAAACAGTTATATAGCCCATTTATCAGGATTCAGGGACAGGCTGGAAGAAGGAAATCTGGCAGCTGCACAGCAGCTTATGGCAGCCAGCAACGATATAAAAAGAATATTACATTGAATTAACCTCTCAAAAAGGATCTGACATGAATCCATTAAAAAAAGAAAACGGACCTTTGCTCATCGCCGGACCCTGCAGTGCTGAAACAGAAGAGCAGGTAGTACAAACTGCTGCCAGGCTATTCAGGACCGGAAAAATAGATATCCTCAGAGCCGGAATCTGGAAACCCCGCACCAGGCCCGGAGCCTTCGAAGGCATCGGCACAAAAGGGTTATTCTGGCTGCAGAAAGCCAGGGAATTGACCGGGTTGCCCGTAGCTGTCGAAGTAGCCAAGGCTTCGCATGTGGAATTGTGCCTTGAATTCGGTATTGACATCCTATGGATAGGTGCCCGCACGACGGTCAATCCGTTTGCAGTGCAGGAAATAGCCGACTCGCTCAAAGGGGTGGATATACCGGTGCTGCTGAAAAATCCCATCAACCCGGACCTGGCCCTGTGGATCGGCGGCATGGAGAGGCTTCAGAACGCAGGACTGACCAAACTCGGAGCTATACATCGGGGTTTTTCGTCAGCCGGTGAGAAGATTTATCGCAACAGACCACAGTGGCAGATTGCCATTGACTTTAAGATGGCCATGCCGGAAATACCCATGATCAATGACCCCAGCCATATCTGTGGCAGGCGGGATCTCCTGCAGAGAGTGGCCCAAAAGGCCCTTGACCTTGATTTTGACGGGCTGATGATCGAATCGCACATCACCCCGGATACAGCATGGAGCGACGCTGCCCAGCAGATCACCCCTGAAGCCTACGGACAGATGATCAGCGATCTGGTAATCAGGCAGGTAGACCCGGAAGCATTGAGAGAAAGGTCAGAACTTGAGAGATTAAGAAAGCAGATAGACATGCTTGACGAAGAGATCATGCACATCCTGGCATCGCGGATGAAAGTGGCCCGTGAAATAGGCAAGTATAAAAAAGACAACAATATGACCATCCTTCAGAATGAAAGGTGGAAAGAGGTACTGCAAAAATACGTGGACCGCGGGGCTCATTCAGGCCTGGGAGAGGAGTTTGTCACCAGAATCATCAAGTCTATCCACGACGAAAGCATAGAGCAGCAGGAAAAGGTGATGTCGGGCGATTGAGCCTTTTTTACTCTTCGATTCTCTCTATCTGAGCGCCCAGGGCATTGAGTCTGCCGTCAATGTTTTGATAACCTCTGTCTATCTGGCTGATATTGGATATGATGGATTCGCTCCTGGCAGAAAGGGCGGCGATAAGCAGGGATACTCCGGCCCGGATGTCCGGTGAGCTCATGCGAATGCCTCTTAGCTGAGCCTTTCTTTCCAATCCGATGACCGTGGCCCTATGCGGATCGCACAGGATGATCTGGGCACCCATATCTATCAGTTTGTCCACAAAAAAGAGCCTGCTCTCAAACATCTTCTGATGGATAAGGATACTGCCGCGGGCCTGAGTAGCCACAACCAGGACTATACTCAGGAGGTCCGGTGTAAATCCTGGCCAGGGTGCATCATAAATGGTCATGATAGACCCGTCAATAAAACTCTGAATCTCATATACTTCCTGGGCAGGAATAAAGAGATCATCTCCCTTAACTTCTATTGTTATACCGAGTTTCTCAAAAGTTGATGGAATTATTCCCAGATTGGGTACAGATACGTTGGTGATGGTCAAAGGGGATTGTGTCATGGCCGCCAGGCCTATGAAACTGCCTATCTCGATCATATCGGGCAGTATGATATGCTCTGTTCCGCCCAATGAATCCACTCCATGTACAGTGAGAAGGTTGGACCCTACACCTGAAATCCTCGCCCCCATGTTGTTGAGCATCTTACAGAGCTGCTGGATGTAGGGTTCACAGGCAGCATTGTAGATCTGCGTGATGCCTTCGGCGAGAACGGCAGCCATAAGCACATTGGCGGTACCGGTGACCGAGATCTCATCCATGAGGATGTATGTACCTTTGAGCTTTTCCGATCCGATATAGAATTTTTCGCCGGCCTCGTCATAATTGAAGGTGGCCCCCAGTTTCTGCAGGCCCAGGAAGTGGGTGTCCAGCCTACGGCGGCCTATCTTGTCACCCCCTGGCTTGGGCAGGTAGGCTTTTTTAAATCTGGCTAAAAGCGGCCCTATTAGCATGACCGAACCCCGGATCTTGCTTGCATTGTCCTGATAGGCATCTGATGAAAGGTGATCCGTATCTATGTCATCAGCCTGAAATGAGTATTCATTTTCACTGATTTTTTCTACTCTGACGCCGAGACCTTTTAGCAGTTCTATCTGCTTCCTGATATCAAGGATGTCAGGCACATTTTTTATAGTTACCTTTTTGGGTGTCAGCAATACAGCACTGATGATCTGAAGGGCCTCGTTTTTTGCTCCCTGAGGCTCGATCGAGCCTGAAAGCCTTGCATTTCCCTGAACCCTGAAAGCCTGGTTTGACATATTTGCTTTGATTTTTTATTACAAAGGCCAAATATATGCGAAATTACGCATACGTAAAAGAGAGACATTTCGGCAGGGTTGGGTCAGGGCGAGATTATGGCTTTATCCAGGTCATTATCTTATAGATTCGTAGGAGCATTTTTCGGTGGTTGCGGGTCCGGTTTTCCGGGTTTTCTACACGTCGCTGTGTCTTTCCCAGTAGTTCTGGTCCTCAATTTCCTCGAGTATGGTCAGGTAATTGGTGTATCTGACAGGGCTTATGTTGCCTTCTTCCAGAGCTTGCTTTACGGCACATTTGGGCTCATTGCGATGGGTGCAGTCAGCGAATCTGCATTCGCCCGAAAGGGCAAAAATCTCCCTGAAATTATGTGCTACGTCCATGACTTCGAGGTGGCTGAAGGCCAGTGTCTTGATGCCCGGAGTATCGATGATGTAGCCACCAAAGCTGAGTTCAAACATCTCGGCAAATGTCGTGGTATGTTGACCCTTGCCTGAAAATTCTGATACTTCTTCCGTTTTCAGGTCCAGGTTGGGCTCGATGGCATTGACGAGTGTGGACTTGCCGACTCCGGACTGTCCTGCGATGAGGGTGGTTTTGTTTTGGAGTATGTCTTTGAGTCTGGATATGCCTTGTCCGTCTACGGATGATGCCATGAGTACATTATATCCTATGGATGTGTAAAGGCTATGTTGCAGCCAGTAAGCCTCCATGTCCTCGATGTTGTAGATATCAGACTTGTTAAATACGATGGTGACGGGGATGGAATAGGTCTCTGTCATGAGCAGGAATCTGTCAATGAAGCCGGGTTTAAGATTGGGCTCGACCATGGTCACGATGAGCATCACCTGATCCACGTTGCTGGCCAGGAAGTGCAACTGGTGTTTTTTTCGAGGTGACTGGCGGACCACATAATTTTTCCTTGGGGAGATTGTTTTGATTACACCCCTGATTTCCTCTGAATTTTCTATTTCTATAGTAACCTCATCGCCTACAGCTACAGGGTTGGTTAGTTTGAGGTCGTCAAGTTTTATTTTGCCGGCCATCCGGCATTTAATGACGGAGTGGTCTTCCAGTCTTACATCGTACCAGCTCCCTGTAGACTTAATGACTATGCCCTTCATCCACAAGGGTTACAGATCTGCAATTTTCTTTTACTGCTGCAGCCATCTCAGTTATAAGGACAGGGTCCTTTTCTATGGCATTGCCTACCACTATTACATCAGCACCTGCCTTGGCATTTTCTGCAGCTTTTTTAGGGTCCCTGATGCCTCCGCCTACTATCAGCGGTATATTTATCCCGCCACTGACCGTATTGATCATGGAGGCAGAGATGGGTTCCCGGGCACCACTGCCAGCATCCATGTAGATCTGCTTGAGTCCCAGCATTTCGCCGGCCATGGCCGTACAAAGGGCGATATCTTCCTTATTGGCAGGTATGGGACTTGTATTACTCATATACTGAACGCTTGTCATTATACCGCCATCTACCAGCATATAGCCGGTGGAAATTATTTCCAGGGGACTCATTTTAAGGAAGGGTGCTGTGATGACATGCTTTCCTATCAGCAGGTCAGCATTTCTACCCGAGATCAGAGAGAGGAACAACAGGCCATCTGCTTTGTAGCTAAGCTGAAAAGAATTGCCGGGAAAGAGGATGAGAGGGATGTTGCACTGCTCCTTTATCGATTTAAGTAGTGTATCCAGCATATCATTGACTACCAGGCTGCCGCCAATAAAAAAATAATCAACCCCGGCATCCATGGCATATTCAAGAACCTTGTGAATCTTGCCGAGTCTTACCTTATCCGGATCAATCAGGACGACAAATTTCTTCTGCCCTGTTTGTTTGGCCCTGAGGAACTGGTTATAAAGTTGATTATCTGCCATATATGTGTAAACTAAACAGGCATAAAGATATGGATTTATATCAACTTGGCCTGTACGTGGACGGCACTTTTAAGAATGGAATAAATTGAAGGAAGAGTACCAGTGCCTGATTACTCGTTTTTGGAAGGAGCCGAAATGATGTAGCAGTCCGCACAATCTCCGGGAGCAAAATCAATGACACCCTGCTTTTTTAGGTCAGTCAGTAATTCGAGGAAAGGCTTGTCGATGTTGTCAATGCTGACAATTTTATCAAAGTCAGGCTTGTTTTTCTTATCGACCTTTAGCTTTTTCTTATTGAATTTAAGGAGGTAATCGTTGATAACTGACTCCAGTTTAAACCTTCTGAATGTAACAGCGGGTTTTTCAGGCTCCTTTGCCGGTACTGGAGTGACAACAACTTCCTTTTCCTTTTTTACAGGCTTAGCAACGGGAGGAGCTGGTTTTTCTTCTATCACCTCGGTAATGACAGGTTTATTGGTATCTGTAAATACTCCATCCCTGTATAGGAAGGCGTCTCCTTTTCTAAGTGTTACGTTGTTGGATGGATTTTTAATCTCTGAAACCTTAACAGATCCGCTGAAATTTTTAATGAGTATACCCTCTTGTGAATCTTTAACACTGAATTCCGTACCCAAAACATCAATAAAAATGTCCTTGTGATAAACCCTGAATGGCAATATACTGCTGGATATATCAAACGAAGCATCACCATCAAGCCGCACTTCCCTCAGATCGCTGTGTTCAAGATTGGTAAAATATGTAAGTTTTGACCCGGAAGCAACCTCTACAGCTGAGCCGTCAGACAGTGTGATTTTTTCGGGTGAGTTGCCGGCAGCGAGTGTAGCAGAGGAGGGAGCATCTTTCCTTAAAACAAAGACAGCAGCAAATATCAGAATCATACTTGCAGCAAATGCCAGCATATATAAAATCTGCATTTCAGAAGACTTTTCAGTATTCAGACTTTTTATCCTGGCACCCTGCGTTGTGGTCTCTGCGATCCCGGTTGCAGCAAGAAAGCGGTTCCACTCCTGGTCGGTATCAAAGAGTCTGAAATCTTTCAGTTCTTTGCTCTCGGATAATATTTTATTAAAATCTTTCAACTAAAATTTCCCTGTTAAATGCTGTCAAACAAATTTTATTTCAATCAAGACGTTAAATTTTTAATAAACCACATTTTCTATTCAAAAAAATCAGGATGATTTTTAAGTTCCTCCTTCAAGAACTTTAGTGTCTTCGCTATATTGTCCTCTACACTCCTTTTGGAAATCTGAAGGTAATCTGCTATTTCTTCGTATGTAAGCCCTTCAAACTTGTTCAATTCGAAAATTTCCCTGTTTTTTGGCTTAAGCTGCTGAAGACACTTTTCTATGGCACTTCTAACAATATATGGGTCAAGATACGAGCTGTTGTCATCGGGCAGGTCATGAACCAAGGCACCTTCGATCTCAAACGCATTCATGTGATTCTTGTTTTTCCGGACAAAATCGATCATGGCGTTTTTGGCTGTCTGGTACACATAACTCTTGGTGGAATTCCTGATCTCGAAATTGGACCTGTTTTCCCATAATTTGACAAATGTCATCTGGACTACCTCCCTGCTGTTCTCAAAATTATTCAGATACCGGTTGACAAAGTTAACAAGCGGGTTAAAATACTCTTTGAACAGATCTTCAAAGTCGGAAATATTTTCAAATGATTTTGACAAATCAGGATTATTCTTGACTTTACAAAGGGTTTTGACGCAAAGGTAGAAAAAAGTTTCTTATTGTCAGAACAAGGACATGGATGCCTGGCTATAAAACGTAAAAGCCGTACGGACTTTTCCATACAGCTTTTACAATCATTAAAGCCACATTTATCTTGATTACATAAAAGCCTGAGTCTTATTAACACCCTTAATCTCAGGTTTTTTCAGTGGTTATTTTGCAAATCCGTTGATGTATGATTTTCCTGCTGATTCGCAAAGAACAGAGTAATTACCGCGTCCAAACCTTGAGATGTCAAATCTTTTGTGGATAGCCGGCCTTTCAAAGCTCTCCCTGTACACCACATTGTTTTCGTGGTCAAGGATACTGATGGTGGCAGGCTTGCCCTGAGTAAAAAAGTTGACATCCAGGTAGGTATCCGTACTTTTGACCACAGGTTTGTACTCCACTGTCAGGTCTCCCGAAAGTGTAACTCCATCAGCATCCAAAGTGAAATTGCGTGAAAACACCTTAAGGTCATCACTCATCCTCAGTACGTAATTGCCGGCAGGAAGGTTTTTAAGGTTGTACTTCCTTGACTTTTCAATTGTTCTGACTGGTTGGGAGACAAGAGTTTCACCCTCTTCATTGATGATCTCAACATAGATCCTTGCAGCCTTCCACTCACGGGGTTTAACCACAATGGTCCTGGGACCTTCAACAACCGCCGACGGAATACCCGCAAAAGTGACATTGGAAAAAACCAAAGCCAGAATAAAAAACAGAATTCTTGTTTTCATGTGTTTTATCAAATTTGAAACATTAAAAAATAGATAACTTATTAACGATGCAAAGGTAGGGGCAATCCTTAATTGAAGTCTACAATAATATTTTCCAATAATTATATTAAATTACCACTTATAGTTAATAAATGTGAAATGTAAGTTAAAATAATACATGTACAATTAATTAAACAAATGTTATAGTAAGTAAAACGCTATATTTGTATGTAATTAATTGGCAGTAGATGAAAAGAAGTGTTTTGTCATCACCTTCACTGGAAAAGATTGAGCCTAATTTCGGGCATTCCTTTACGCTGAGGAAGATTGAAGAACTCAACCCCAATGCCCAGCCTTTATGGCATTTTCACCCTGAGCTCGAGATTGTATATATAAAACACGGAAGCGGAAAACGCCATATCGGCAACCACATATCATATTATAATGGTGGCGACCTCATTTTCCTGGGTCCCAATCTACCTCACTTCGGGTTTACCGACAGGTTGTCGGGCAACAACGCAGAGATTGTGGTCCAAATGCGGGAAGATTTCCTTGGCAAGGAGTTTTTTGGCTTGCCGGAAACACAGATTATAGGTCAGCTGTTTGACAAAGCACGGGCAGGGCTCTCCTTTTATGGCACTACCCGGGAGGAGGCAGGAAGTATGCTTGAGTCCCTGTTTTACATGAATCAGTTTGAAAAGCTGACTGAGTTTATCCGGATTCTGCATATTCTGGCTTCGTCAAAGGAGTACACCACGCTCAATGCCGGCGGGATATCACTTGTGGTCAGCGGCAGTGATACTGACAGGATCGACCACATCTACAAATATGTAAGAGAACATTTTACGGAGCAGATCAGCCTTGAGGAAATCGCATCTGAGGTAAGCATGACGGTTCCGTCATTTTGCCGCTACTTTAAGAAGGTCACTGGCAAGACATTTACGGAATTTGTCAATGAATTCAAGATAGTCCATGCCTGCAAGCTGCTCAATGAAGAAAGGCTGACCATATCGGAGGTTTGTTTTGCCAGTGGGTTTAATAATTTTTCGCACTTCAATCGTCTGTTTAAGGAAAAGACTGGCTATAGCCCGAATAAGTACCGCAAGAGCCTGGAGAAAGTGGTATACGAGGAATTTTACCTGGGGTGACCATAATGGAGACACTGCTCAGCCAGAGGCAACCTGTTTCTTTTCCAGCAGTATCATCCGAATGACCAGTGATGTCATGATTACCACCCCGCCAAGGATGGCCCAGTAACCGGGTTTCTCCCCATAGCCGATAAAAACCCATACGGGATTGAGCAGGGGCTCGAGCATAGCTATGAGGGAGCTTTCGAGGGCAGGGAGGTGCTTCTGCCCATAAAGAAACAGGACAAAACCCAGCCCCAGCTGGCCTATGCCCAGAAACAAAAGATATCCCACGTCAGTCGCTGAGATTGACGGGCCGGAAACAAACCACGGAAGAGTGATGAGGCAGACCAGGATATTTCCAAAAAAGACAGCTCCCGGCTGGTATTCCGGTTTGTTCATTTTCTGACTTATGAGCAATCCGGCCAAAATAAGCCCATTGGCTGCAGCCAAAAATATCCCTGCCCAATTGTCCGGAGCCGTAAACTGCTCCACAAAAAACAGTACCATGCCGATAAAGCAGGCAGTGACGGTGAGGACGTTTATCCTGGTGAGTTTTGTGCGGATAAAGTACGGCTCAAGGAGCAGGACGTAGGCCGGAGCAGTATATTGCAAAAAAATGGCATTGGCAGCTGTGGTCAGTTTGGTGGAAGTAACAAATGCTATCAGCAGCGGTGCGTAAAAAAGTACACTCACGATCATCAGCCGGTTAACCCGGAAAAGGGATTGCCTGAATACTACAAGAAACAGGGCAGCTGCAAAGAGGCTGCGGTAAAAAAGTATAGTGAATGCATCCTGTTGCAAAAGCTTGACAAAAAGACCCCCCGTACTCCACAGTAAAGCAGCTCCTACTGTCATCAATACTGCCAGGCGGCGGGTTTTGTCCATCAGATCACTCCACTGAATTGTCTGAGGAACCTGACATCATTTTCGAAAAACTGGCGGATATCCGTCACCTTGTACCTGAGCATGGCCTGACGCTCTATACCCATACCAAAAGCAAAACCTGAATACTTGGAAGGGTCTATGCCGCAGTTGACCAGCACATTGGGATCTACCATGCCGCAACCCAGGATTTCAAGCCAACCTGTACCTTTGGTGATCCGGTAATCATCCTCGTTATTCAGGCCCCAGTAAACATCCATCTCCGCACTCGGCTCAGTAAAAGGGAAAAAACTTGGTCTCAGCCTGATATTGGTCTGTGGACCGTACATTTCTCTGGCAAAATACAGGAGAGTCTGCTTCATATCGGCAAAGGTCACTCCTTCATCGATATACAGGCCCTCGACCTGATGAAACTGGCAATGAGATCTTGATGAGATCGTTTCGTTGCGGTACACCCTGCCAGGGGCGATAATCCTGATGGGCGGCTTTTGGGTGGTCATAATCCTGGCCTGCACCGAAGAGGTATGGGTCCTGAGCAGCTGGGTAAGTGAATCCTTGAGATAAAAGGTGTCCTGCATATCCCTGGCCGGGTGATCTTCCGGGGTGTTCATGGCGGTAAAGTTGTGCCAGTCGTCTTCGACCTCTCTTTCTTCGGCTACGGTAAATCCTATTCTGCTGAAAATACCTGTAATCTGGTTAAGTATCACGGATACGGGATGCCTTGACCCTGAAATAATCGGCTCGCTGGGGGCGGTCAGATCGAGACCTGAATCCAGGCCGGTGCCGTCAGCACTTTCCAGGATAGCCTTTACGGAGGCATATTTGTCTTCTGCCGCCTGCTTTACCTCATTTAGCAGGATGCCAAAGTCCTTCTTTTTGTCATTATCCACATTTTTGATCTCACCAAACAAAGCCTTGACCTCGCTTTTTGTACCGAGATAGCGGACTCTGAAAAACTCAAGGTCATCAGTGGTTTCGATCCTGAATTCGTAGATGGAGTTTAATACTCCCCTGACCTTTGAAAAAACATCTTCTGACATAATCTTACTACTCTTATGGTTAAACCTGTGGCAAAGTTAATCATTTAACCAAGCTTTGAAAACGAGGCCCATCAAATTTCTGCTTCAAAACTCCTGGTGACAGCTGGGTCAAATGGTTTTAAAAACAATTTACCCCGATTTACGGCTATAATATTGTATGTATGTGTTACGTTTATCTCCGGTAATGCACAGAAAGGAATGAATACCGTACTCAGGGACAAAAAATTTTTGGCGAAAGCAGAAATACTTGCCTATACAGGAGTCTGCCTGCTGCTTATTGGTTTTCTCTTTAATCGTGTGGTCAATAATATCGGTTTTTTCCTTATCGCTGTCTATACCCTCATCCGGATCCGGGAGGCTAAAAAACTGCTGCAGGACCCCTGGATGATCTCCTTTGTTTTGATAGCAATGGTGCCATGGGTCAGTGACCTGCTGCTGGAGGGTACTCGGTTTTATCTGTACAGGGGAGATATGAAGTTAATGCTGCCCGTTTTTCCCTTGTTTTTTATGGCCTGGCAACCTTCGGACAGGGATATCAGGCGTATCAGTATCCTGTTTCTTGTGCTGATGGCAGTGTCCACTGTTTACAGTATGTATCATTACCTGACGGATTTTAAAAACATGTACATGACCTACAAGCAGTCAGGAGTGGTGCTCACATTGTCTAAAAAGGACCACATAAGGATAGGATGGGCTACAGCCGTGAGTTGCCTGCTGGCAGCAGATATGGCAAGAAAAAGCCCCTTCAGATGGTCGGGAGGCCTGCTGTATTTGTATGCAGCTGCACAGTTTGGCTTCCTGCATGTGCTGGGCTCCAAGACAGGTCTGCTTTTGCTATATGCCGGACTGCTGATCTACCTGATATGGAGTCTTCCCGGACAACGGAAGTGGATGGCGGCCGTGCTGATCCCGCTTATGATGGCTGTGCCGGTGATAGCATACAAGACCATACCCAGCTTTGAGCAAAGGGTAAATTTTATAAAATATGATTTTGAATATTATTCGCGGGGCGAATACCGTGAAGGTCTAAGCGATGCCAACAGGTTTTATTCGCTGATGGCAGGAAAGGACATCATCAGGTCTCATCCCTGGCTGGGGACCGGATTCAGCAGGCTGCAGGGCCATGTCAATGAATGGTACAAAGCCAATCGACCGGAAATAGAACAAAAAAACTATTTCCTGCCCACATCGCAGATCATCATTTACTGGGCATCGGCAGGTGTGGCGGGCCTGCTGGTGATACTTTTTCACTTAATATGGCCCTTGACAAGAAAGACCTTGCTGACCAATACCCTCTTTTGTGCATTTTTTATTCCTGCAGCAGGCAGCTTTACCTTTGAAACCCACCTGGAAAATCAGTTGCCCCTCTTCTTTTACGGCTTTTTCACAGCCTTTTTTTGGTTCAGGGCGGGGTTTGGCCGGAATCATTCGCCGGAAGGCATTTAAAAAACCGGGCCATAAGTCCGCTTCATTTGTTACTTTCGCCCTGTATAAAAAGTCATAAATACCACCAAAATAAATTCATCCCATGAAGATCACCATTGCCCAACTGGACTACCACATAGGAAATTTTGAAGGCAATACGGCCAAGATGGTGGAAGCCATCAGGATGGCAAAGGAAGCCGGGTCTGACATAGTGTGTTTCAGTGAGCTGGCCACATGCGGATATCCGCCCAGGGATTTTCTTGAGTTTGATGATTTTATAAGGTTGTCGGACGAGTCCCTGGCACTCTTGTGTACCTATGCTAAGGATATAGCCGTGGTTGTGGGTGCTCCGTCGCACAACCGTAACCCCAAGGGTAAAAGCTTGTTCAATTCCGTATATTTTCTGGCTGACGGTGAGATTAAGTTTGTCCAGCATAAGACACTGTTGCCCACCTATGACATTTTTGACGAATACAGGTACTTCGAGCCTGCCAAGTCGTGGGAAGTGGTGGAATACAAAGGCAAAAAAATAGCCCTGACTGTCTGCGAAGACATATGGGATGTCGGTACGGATGACCCGCTGTACACCATCATACCCATGGACGAGATGATGAAGTTTTCGCCTGATTTTATCATTAATGTTTCGGCTTCGCCCTTTAATTACGGGCACGCCAAAAACAGGATCCATACTGTACGGGCCAATGTGCAGCGTTATGGGATACCCATGTTTTACATTAACCATTGCGGGGCACAGACTGAACTGCTTTTTGACGGAGGCAGCCTGGTAGTCTCCCAAAACGGGATGGTACACGAAGAGCTCCCTTACTTTGTGGAATGCATCCGGCATTTTTCGCTGGAAGGCGTACTCAAAGGGGACCAAAGCCATGAGCAACCCAAGAATAAAATCGCTCTCATACACGACGGCATCGTGATGGGTATCAAAGACTATTTTCGTAAGCTGGGTTTCAGCAAAGCTATACTGGGCCTTTCAGGAGGTATTGACTCAGCGGTGACAGCCGTGCTGGCAGCCCGGGCTTTGGGTCCCGAAAATGTTCGTGTGCTTCTTATGCCCTCACAGTTTTCGACCCACCACTCAGTAGACGATGCCATGGACCTTGTAAATAAACTGGGCATTAAACATGACATCATACCGATAAAGGACATATACGATGCCTTTATGGACAAACTGTCCCCCTTGTTTGAAGGCATGCCATTTAATGTAACGGAAGAAAATATACAGGCCAGGGTCAGGGGAACGCTCAATATGGCCCTGTCAAACAAATTTGGAAACATCCTGCTCAACACCACCAATAAAAGTGAAATGGCAGTAGGCTATGGCACGCTTTATGGTGACCTTTGCGGCGGACTATCTGTCATAGGGGATGTGTATAAGACCGAAGTGTACGAACTCGCTGCCTATATCAATAAGGACGAGGAAGTCATCCCAAAAAATTCTATCATCAAGCCACCTTCAGCTGAGCTCCGTCCAGGACAGAAGGACAGTGACAGCCTTCCGGAATATGACATTCTGGACCCAATCCTGTTTCAATACATAGAAAAGAGACAGGGACCCCAGGATATCATCGACATGGGCTACGATCCGGCCCTGGTAAGAAGGGTGCTCCGGCTTGTCAATATCAATGAATTTAAAAGGCACCAGACAGCCCCGGTACTCAGGGTGAGCCCAAAGGCGTTTGGGGTGGGTCGCAGAGTCCCCATAGTAGGCAAATACCTGAATTAACAGCCTTACGAAACCTGCGAATCCGTCATTTGGTATTCAGATCAGGAATCTTTATCCTTTCGGAAGACAGAACATCATAACTAAATCATATGAAGGTATGATCCAGGTCATTGATTTTTTCTGCTTACGGAATATATTACGGGTGTAGTAAAATGTACTTTTATATACTTAAAATTTAATACAATGTCTCTCTTGACTAATGTATTTAAAAAGACGGGATGGGTGATGTGTATGTTTTTGTTAACAAATCACATTACGTCTCAGGGTTGGGATCCTATGTGTCCGGGAATATTGACGGATTGCAACAAATGTTCAATGCTGATTTCTGTCACCAATGATATTCCTGATATAAATTCGGGTCTGCCCGGAGCCCATTTTACAGGGGATGTTAATGCTGTGGATTGTGCAGACTGTATGGATGGTAATATGCCCGCACACCATTGCTATAAGTTCAAATTTGATAATACTGCCGGGGAAACAGTGTATTCTATAATGCATGTGGGTCAGGGCAGCAGTTGTGAAGGAAACCTTGATGGTGTTTATACCGTAAATGGAAGCGTTTGTACAGCAACAGCCATCCTCCCGGGTTCACAGACTATAATTTATCCTGTGTTTCCTCCCAATTCAATGACTGAAGTCTACCTTTGTGTCAACAGCCATGCACAGGTTAGCCTGTGTGATGTATTTAAGGCTCAATCTCCCCTTAGTGTGGAAATGGCAGCAATGGAGGTTGTACCCCTGCATGCTACAAACATGGTTACCTGGTCTACAATTACCGAGTGGGGAAACAGTTACTTTGATGTTGAAAAAAGTCATGATGGTAAAAAGTGGACGCCATTTGCCAGACAACTCTCCATCAGTGGTGAAAATGTTATAAAATATTATACTGCTATAGATTACCAGCCATATGATATGACCTTTTACAGAATTAAGTCCGTCGACGTTGAGGGTAGTTTTGTCTACAGCAGAATTATGTCACTTCAGCGGGAATTCAGCCAGGTAGTATCAGTTTATCCAAATCCGGGTAGTAATGAACTCTGTTTTGGCATCAACAAATACGACCACGGACTGATTACGGTTTCACTGACAGATATTTCCGGAGAACAGATTATGGTTAAAACATTTGCCAACGACGATTTACACACAATAGACATCACATCATTGCCTTTGGGCATCTACATCTTGCAGATTCAGGGCAAGGATTTAAACTTCGCCAAAAAATTTGTCAAGATGGAGCCGGAATAATATGTATGGATTTAATTAAAAAAGGGGAGCATTTAACTCCCCTTTTTTTTTATTAAACATTTAGAATTCAGTAACTTCTCATATTAAAATTTGAATCATCGTTAATTTCAATTTTCCCTTTAAATCATCATGGCAGGAAATGATTCATGTCATTGATTTTTAGTAAGGATAATTTATATTTCAAGGTTGGGTGAAAGATTTTTAACAATAAAAACAGAATGGCAATGCTAGGTAAAGCGAAAAAGGTAATGATGGTATGGCTGATGTTGTTTTATGCAGGAAGTGTAAGTACTCAGTATGCAATCAATTGTGCGGGAGGGCAGTATTTTAGTAATCAAAACAATTTCCAGTTCTCTGTTGGGGAAGCGGCAAGTTTAACTTTATTCAGCATAAATAACCAATTTTATGCCACGTCCGGGGTGCTTCAGCCTGACCCATTCCTTATTAATTTTAACACTGAATTGAATGTTGATGCTCTGGGGTTGTTTCCAAATCCTGCCATTACAATCATTCAATTATCATCGAAAAACTCAAAATTACATTTCAAAATTCTGAATGCAGAAGCTAAAATTCTGATGGCTGGAATTTGGGTAGGGAAGCCCATCCAAATTGATCATTTGCCGCAGGGCTTCTATGTTATCCGGTTATCGGACTCTGAAAACTCAACATCAAAATCGATAAAATTTATTAAGATATGAAACGAATATTAATCATGGTGTGCCTGTGGCCTTTGCTTTCACTGGCACAGGTACCCGATGCAATAAATTTCCAAACTGTGGTCAGAAATCAGGATGGAAAGCCACTCGAAAATAAAGAATTGAGCGTCAGAATCAGTTTATTGCAAGGTGGTGAAAATGGCAATGTGGTTTTTTCTGAAAATCACAATACATCGACCAATGTTTTTGGGCTGGCCAATGTCTTAATCGGGCGAGGTGACAATACTACCGGGAACCTCCTGCAAATTAACTGGAGCACTGGGACGTATTTTTTAAAAGTAGAAATAGATCCTGATGGAGGATCAAATTATGAACTCACTTCGATACAGCCCCTTTTGACGGTTCCGTATGCATTGTATGCAGAGAAAACCAATCTCAATCCAGGTACCGGCATCTCGATCACCAACGGCACCATCCAGAATACAGGTGACCTCAGCAATACCAATGAGATCCAGACTCTGACCCTAAACGGCAACATCCTGCATCTATCGTCAGGCGGTGGCAGCGTACCTCTGCCTACAGGAGCAGACAACTGGGGCACCCAGGTCGTGGTTTCCAATCCTACGCTCCAAGGAAATGGTACCCAGACCAGTCCTCTCGACATCAAGGATAACGCCATTGAATCCAGACATATCCATAACGGTACCATTGTGCTGGAGGATCTGGCTCCCGGTGTCATTCAGACGCTCAATCCAGGTACCGGCATCTCGATTACCAACGGCACCATCCAGAATACAGGTGACCTCAGCAATACCAATGAGATCCAGACTCTGACCCTGAACGGCAACATCCTGAATCTATCGTCAGGCGGCGGCAGCGTACCTCTGCCTACAGGGGCAGACAACTGGGGCACCCAGGTCGTGGTTTCCAATCCTACGCTCCAAGGAAACGGTACCCAGACCAGTCCTCTCGACATCAAGGATAACGCCATTGAATCCAGACATATCCATAACGGTACCATTGTGCAGGAGGATCTGGCTCCCGGCGTCATTCAGACACTCAATCCAGGCACCGGAATCTCAATCACCAACGGCACCATCCAGAATACAGGTGACCTCAGCAATACCAATGAGATCCAAAATTTATCCTATGATGCAAATGAAAGAAAATTATCTATAAGCAATGGTAATACCATTCAGTTTCAGGCACTTAACCTCACAAAGATTTCTGATACAGATGGTAACACATTTGTAGAAACGGAAAAAACACTAAATGATGATAAGATAAGACATAATCTTTCTGGTGAAGAGTATTGGGTTTTTCAAAAAAATGCCGGCGGCAACCCTATGATACAATTTACAAACCATAGAGGGGGTTTGTTTATAGGACAGGATGCCGGACTGAATAATGTAACAAGCAGTGATATTAGCTCGGGATTTGGCAATTCATTTGTTGGCCATTTAAGCGGAGTTTATAATTCAACAGGAAACCATAATACTGGTTTTGGTCAATATTCTCTTTGGGGAAATAAAACTGGAAGTCAAAATGTTGCTGTAGGCTTTGAATCTCTGCTTCTGGGAGAAAAAGGTCAGGCTAATGTTTCTATTGGTTTTAGGGCAATGATGAACTTTTTATCAGGTAACCGGAATATAGCTTTGGGAAGATATGCTTTAGGAATTATTGAAGGTGGTAATAACAATGTTGCAATAGGAGACAATGCACAGGCATATGCTAAAAATCGAAGTTATACTATTTCAATCGGAGATTCCACGCTGTACTGGAACGGGTTTGGACAAAGTGATTTAAACAAAGCCATCGACAACATGGCCATCGGATCAAAATCCATGTATTCAAATACCATGGGATCAGAAAATCTTGCTATAGGTAATCAAACCTTGTTTAATAATATATCAGGGGACCGGAATACGACGGTCGGTCTTGCTTCAATGTTCGGCAATATTTCCGGCCACTCCAATACAGGACTTGGTTACCATGCTCTTTTTGCCAATGAAACAGGTCATTCTAATGTATCAATTGGTACCAACAGCCTAAGTGCCAACTTTGAAGGTTTCGGCAATGTGGCCATAGGATCCACCGCCATGTTTGGAAATACGGATGGAAATGTAAACACAGCGGTAGGTACAGGAGCTTTATTTTCCAACAGCAGCGGTTCTTATAACGTTGCAGTCGGATATAATGCACTCAGTGGAAACACTCTTGGCATTAACAATGTCGTTATGGGCCCTGAGGCAATGTTTAATAATTTAAATGGAGTTTATAATATTTGTATGGGAAGTTGGACTTTATATGAAAATACATCCGGTTCCCAAAATACAGCATTAGGACATCTCGCTGGAGGACTGGGTCCCCAAAACCAAAACTGTACTTATCTTGGCAACGATTCAAAAAACAGCAGCAGTACAAGTTATACAAATTCCACTGCCATCGGAGCAAACTCGAGAATAACTGCCAGCAATCAGGTAAGAATAGGTGATGCCAACACGACATCCATCGGAGGATACAGAGCCTGGAGCAATATTTCTGATGCCAGGTTTAAACAGGATGTCAGGGAAGACGTTAGGGGGCTGGAGTTTATTTTAAAGCTCAGACCTGTCACCTATCTGCTGGATATGCCGGCGTTGGAAAAATCACTGGGCATAAGCCATCAGTCTGAAAAAGCAGGATTAAATATGCCAAAAGCCCCTCTAAGCAGGCAGACAGGATTCATTGCACAGGAAGTCGAGACAGTGGGAAAGGAAATCCAGTACAACTTCAGCGGTGTGGACAAACCTCAAAACAATCAGGATTTTTACGGATTACGCTATGCTGAATTTGTGGTTCCGTTGGTCAAAGCAGTCCAGGAGCAACAGGCCATCATTGATAAACAACAGAAACAAATTCAAGATCTGATAAATCGAATTCAGGTGCTTGAAGACAAAAAATGATTACAAAGGATAAATTAAAAAAGGGGAGCATTTAACTCCCCTTTTTTATTATTGTCAAGGCTTCTTTTCCTTAAATGCCTTTTCAAAGTCACCGGCCTTGACATAGACCATCTGCTCGGGGTCAAGGTATTTTGCCATCACGTTATTGATGTCGGCTACAGTGAGTTTCATGATCTTATCTTCCAGGGCCTTGTCCCACATCATCGTGCGGTCGAGTCTCATATTATTTGCCAGTTTGCCCAGCAATGATCTGTCCTGAGCCCTGTTTACCACTTGTCCCTGTTTCCATCCGGATCTGGCAGCTTCGAGCTCTTCCTGGGTAAATCCTTCCTTTTTGACCTTAAGGATCTCATCTTTAAAGGCACTCTGTACCTTGTCCCTGTTTTCCGGTGCGTAAATGGCATAGGCACCAAACTCGCCGGAATCATCGAGCGAACTTCCATAGAACCATGACCCGACGCCGTAGCTAAGGCCCTCCTTCTGTCGTATCCTGGTAGCCAGGCGGGAATTGAGGAATCCGCCGCCTATCATAAAGTTGCCTATGACCATGGCTGCATAATCCGGGTGGCTGTCATTAATCTGGAGAGGTAGACTCGCCAAAAATATAGCATTGGCCTTGTCAGGGGTATTTATGTTTTCGTCAGCCGGCTTGATCCTCATGTAGGGATCAGTGATACGCTCATATCGTGTGGGGGTTTTCCAGTTACCAAAATGTTTGGTGATCTGAGGCGAGATCTTGTCCTTGTCAAAGTCACCAACGATGGAAACTGTAGCTTCATTTGAGTTGTAATGGTCCCCGTAGAATTTTTTGACATCATCAAGGGTGACTGCCTTTATGGCATCGATCTTTTCTGTCATAGTCATTACATAACGTACATCTGACTTCGGGTAGGGGCTGGTCAGTGACTCCATCTTGTGGCCAGCTATTGCCTGGGGTTCTGACAGCTGTTCTTCCATGGAGGCGATCCTTTCATTTTTAAGTTTTTCGAATTCCTCCTTTGTGAAGGCAGGGTTATGTGCCATATCTCCTACAAGGTCAAGTACCTGCGGCAGGTTTTGATTTGTAGTCTCCACAGAAAAAGACATGCTGGAAAGCCCGCCAAAAACACTGACTCTTGCTTTTATCTCATCAAGCTTGTCCTGAATGGCCTGCCTGGTCATGGTGGTGGTGCCCTTGTCTATCATTGCTGCTGTTAGCTCGGCCACAGCCGACTTTCCTACCAGATTGGCCGGAGTGCCGTACCTGAGGGTAATGCTGGCGTTAACGGCGTCTCCACGGTTCTGCTTGGGAAGGTAGGCGACTTTCATGCCGCTTTTTTCCACCACTTTGGATGTCCTTTTTTCTATATTGGCAAAATCAGGGTCAAATTCCTCGCCCTGTGCGATCAACTCTTTACCTTTATAGTCGCTGACCAGTGAAGCTACATCCGGTGCCCCGGGGGTTTCTACCCTGTCAGGTTTTTCTTCAGGTATAAATATACCCAGGGTGCGGTTTGATGGCTTAAAATATTTAACGGCGGCTTGCACCACGTCTTCCAGGGTCACCTTTTCTATGGCGTCTCTGTACAGGAAATAAAGCCTCCAGTCGCCCTGGGCTATGTATTCGCTGATATTGAGTCCGACCCTTTCTGAGGAGTTGAAGCCGAGTTCCCATTGCTTGAGCAGGCGTCCCCTTGCCCTTTCGAGTTCTTCTTTGGTGGGCTGGTTAAACTTGAGGCTGTCCAGTGTGGCGAGCATTGTAGATTTTACATCATCAAGATTATCCTCCTTGCGTAGTGTTGCATTGATGTAAATAAAACCGGGCTCTTTGAGGCTGGGAGCAAAACTCCAGACGTAAGAAGCTTTTTTGGTCTCGACCAGTGATTTATAGAGCCTTCCTGAGGGTTCATTTGAAATGATTTCATCTATCACCGAGATGGCGGCATAATCTTTATGAGATCCCGGAGCAGTATGATAGGAGCAACTCACTACCTGCACATCACCGGTCCTGCGTAATGTTACCTGACGTTCGCCATCCTGGATGGGTTCGCCGGTGTAGGTGTATTCGAGTTTTCTTTCAGGTTTAGGGATTTTGGAGAAGTATTCATGGACCAGGGCGAGTGTTTTGGAGGGGTCAAACTTGCCGGTGACAGTAAGCACGGCATTGTCAGGCTGATAATATTTTCGGTAGAAAGCCTGCAACCTCTCAATGGGTACATTTTCGATATCCGCCCGGCAGCCTATGGTGCTATTGCCGTAATTATGCCACAGATAAGCAGTGCTGAGCACTCTTTCCATAAGCACTCCGGAGGGGTCGTTTTCGCCGGATTCAAATTCGTTTCTGACGACCGAAAATTCTGAGTCAAGGTCTTTTTTTGCAATATAACTGTTAACCATTCTGTCTGCTTCCATATCTAGGGCCCATTTGAGATTTTCTTCTGTAGCGTTAAAAGTCTCAAAGTAGTTGGTGCGGTCATACCAGGTGGTTCCGTTGGGTCTGGCACCGTGCTCGGTCAGTTCCTGTGGTATATTAGGGTGTCTGGGAGTACCTTTAAAAACCAGGTGCTCCAGGAGGTGGGCCATCCCGGTCTCTCCATAGCCCTCGTGCCGGGAGCCTACCAGGTAGGTGATGTTTACGGTGATGGTAGGTTTTGATGGGTCCGGAAAAAGCAGCACTTTAAGCCCGTTTGGCAAGGTGTACTCAGTAATCCCTTCCACGGAGGCTCCTTTTGTGACACCGGCAGGTGTATTCTGGGCCGCTAACACAAGACATTGGATCCATAACAGAAGAAAAATCAGGTGACGAAGATTTTTTTTCATTCTCATTTTTGTTTTAAAGGTGATAAAATATTTTTTGATCTAAGAGTAAAGATAACTAACAGACATAAGGAAATATTATGCTCACACTCGTTTTGCCACAATTTTTTTTTGTTTTTCACGCCTAAGAAGTCCTGAGCGGGATGGTGAGCTTTTTTTGATAAAACAGAATTAAGATAAAAAGCAATGGCCGGGAGGGTATTCACTGCCCGTATTTCTTTGTTATTTACTGAGTTAGCTTATAAATTATAAATAAAATCATGACCTGACACGGATTTTTGTTAATTTTGCGGTCTTAAATTTTTTAACACAGTACATGCCTGACCTTTTACAGCAGATCAATCCTGATAAATTGCCCGTGCATATAGCGGTGATCATGGATGGCAACGGCAGGTGGGCCAAAACAAAGGGCAAGCCCCGGGTATTTGGCCACCGCAACGGGGTCATTGCTGTCAGGGAAGTGACAGAAGCGGCTGCAGAACTGGGAGTGAAGTATCTGACGCTATACGCATTTTCGACAGAAAACTGGTCAAGGCCGGCCATTGAGGTCAATGCTCTGATGTCATTGCTTGTAGACACCGTTAAAAAAGAACTGGCCACCCTTAATAAAAACAATATCAGGCTGAGGGCAATCGGCGACCTGCAACAACTACCGGACAAGACGCATAAAGCCCTGCTTGAAGGCATCGAACAGACAAAAGATAATGACAGGATGACGCTCATCCTTGCCCTCAACTATTCTTCCAGGTGGGAAATAGTCGAAGCTACAAGAGCCATAGCCGCCAAGGTCAGGGATAGTCAGATAGCATTGGAGGATATTGATGTTAATCTTTTTTCAGCTCACCTGGCCACCAGGGATTTTCCGGATCCTGAACTTATGATCAGGACCAGCGGCGAATACAGGATCAGCAATTATCTGTTGTGGCAGGCAGCCTATGCCGAGCTTTACTTTACAGATGTACTTTGGCCTGATTTCCGCAAGGAACATTTTTACCGGGCCATCCTTGATTTTCAGTCCCGGGAGAGGAGATTTGGAAAAACCAGCGAACAATTGGCTCATGCCATCTGATACCGTTCAAACCAAAAAAAACAAACCACGTCTGATGGGTACTAAAAGCATTAAGGAAAAGTTAAATAACCGATTGGTCACAGCGACCCACCGGACACTATCGTTAAAAACTGCAAAAGCATAATTCTTCCCTGCATGAAATCTATATCCCTCTATACATTTGCGTTGCTTTTGGTTTTTACGATGTGCTTTGTCCGGCAGGCTGAGGCACAAAATGAGATTATCGACTACTCCAGCAAAAATACGTTTGAAATAGGTGGAATCACCATCAATGGAGCCGAAAACCGCGACAGAAATGCTATCAAATCCATAGCCAACCTCAAAGAAGGCATGAAGATCCAGATACCAGGGCCAGAGATTACAGGAGCCGTCAAGGCACTCATGAAACTGAAACTTTTTGAAGACGTCCAGATATACCAGGACAGCATCTCTGACAAGGTGGTGTTTCTAAAGATGGTACTGATAGAGCGGCCTACCTTGTCAAGGTGGTCATACAAAGGGATTAAAACTTCAAAACAGGAAGATCTCAACGAATTTATAAAGAATATCCTGACCAAGGGAGGTATCGTCACGGATGACCAGAAAGACCTGGCTATGGCCAAAATCAGGGAATACTATATAGGCAAAGGTTATTTTGATACAGATGTCAGAGTCAATGAGTTTCCTGATGAATCAAAAAAAGGAAGCGTGCGGCTGGAATTTGCCGTGGACCCCAATGAGAGGGTAAAGGTAAAGGATATCGTTTTTGAGGGAAACAAGAGTTTTTCGGACAGGAAGCTCCGTAAGAAAATGGGTAAGACCAAACGCAAGGGCACACTTTTCCGCAAGTCAAAATTTATCGAAAAGGAATACGAAGAAGACCTGAAATCATTGGCCACATTTTACCACAACCAGGGATTTAAAAATATGCTGGTAGTCAAGGATACTACCTACAGAGACAAGGAGGGAAATGTGATGGTCTTGCTTAAAATAGACGAAGGCAAGAGGCACTTTTTCAGAAATATTACCTGGAAAGGCAACAGCCTGTATACTTCCGACCAGCTTTATACCATACTGGGCATAAACAAAGGGGATGTATACAATCCCGAGTTGTTGCAAAACAGACTCAAGTTTAGCCTTGACGGTCGGGATATCTCGTCGCTATACCTGGATGATGGCTACCTTTCGTTTGAGGTAAATCCCGTCGAAATTGCGGTAGAAAACGACTCAGTGGATATTGAAATGCGTATTTTTGAGGGACCTCAGTTTACCGTCAACAACATCATCATCAAGGGCAATGACCGCACCAATGAACATGTGGTAAGGCGGGAGATAAGGACCGTACCCGGACAGAAATTCAGCAGGTCAAATATCATCCGTTCGCAAAGGGAAATTATCAACCTGGGATATTTTAACCCTGAAAAACTGGGTGTCACTCCGCAGGTCAATCAGGCCAATGGTACCGTGGACATCGAATATACACTGGAAGAAAAACCTTCTGACCAACTCGAACTTTCGGCAGGCTATGGCGGGTTTAACGGTCTGATAGGTACACTTGGTGTCGTATTTAATAACTTCTCCGTTGCTAATCTCCGCGACAGGGCCACATGGAGTCCACTTCCGCAGGGAGATGCACAAAAGCTATCCATCAGGCTCCAGTCAAACAGTCGGTTTTTTAAATCATACAACTTTTCGTTTACAGAGCCCTGGCTGGGTGGTAAAAGACCCACCTCATTTACTGTAGGGGCCTTTCATACGGCATTTGACTATTCGCTTTCAGGTTCAGGAAAACTTAACATTACCAGGGGATTTATCGGCCTTGGTTCGCAGTTAAAGTGGCCGGATGACTTCTTTTCATCTTCGACCACACTAAACATTGAACAGATCAAACTGGACAACTTCAGGGCAGGAGGATTTGCCGTGACAAAAGGTACCTTTAACAACTTTAACTTTAAGCAGGTCTTTACCAGAAGCAGCATCAATGACCCGTTGTTTCCTCGTACCGGATCCAGAATATCACTGACCCTGCAGTTTACCCCACCATACTCACTGTTTAGGAAACCCAAGTTTTTTGAAGTCTCAGAGGCAGAAAAGAATGAAATACGCACAGAATTGAAGTTTGAAAACGGCCCAGGCAGGCCGGTGACCGAAGATCAAGTTAATCAAAAGATAGAGGAGCTGCGGGAAGCCAACAAATTTAAATGGTTGGAATACCACAAGTGGAAGTTTCAGGCAGAATGGTATTTTAACCTCATCGATAAGCTGGTACTGACAACCAATGCCAAAATCGGCATCATGCAAGCGTACAACAATGACATAGGGATTCCGCCATTTGAGCGGTTTGAGCTGGGAGGTGACGGACTAAACAACCAGAATGCAGGCCTTCAGGGCAAGGAAATCATTGCTCTCAGGGGATATGACACCCGGGATATCACTGGCAACGGTGCACCTACCTCGTCAGGAGGTTTCCAGGGAGCTCCCATCTACAATAAATATACAATGGAACTCAGATATCCCTTGTCGCTAAATCCCAACTCCACAATCTATCTAACGGGATGGGTACAGGGCGGTAATGCCTTCAAAACATTCAAAGAGTATAATCCGTTTGACCTGAAAAGGTCCGCAGGTTTTGGAGCCAGGGTGTTCCTGCCTATGTTTGGATTGCTGGGCTTTAACTACGGATGGGGCTTTGACAAGACACCGGCAGACGGTAAGTATGGCACCTTTAATATTGTCCTCGGATTCGAACCCGAATAATCATAAAATTAAGTTAATACCCCAAAAACTAAAATTTGCAGGTGGTGGTTGGGGTTAATGATAGCGGTATAAAGCATTTAAAATATTAAACATTAAAAAAACAAAATGAAACACACTTTTTTAACGGTTATTTTGACCTGTTTCGGACTGTTCAGTGCCTTTGGTCAAAAATTCGGTTATGTCAACACCCAGGAACTCCTCGTGGGAATGTCTGAAATGAAGCTTGCTGACAATCAGGTCCAGGCTCTTCAAAACGAACTCCTTGCCAAAGGTCAGGAAATGGTTATAAAGTTTGAAGATGAATACAAGGCCTATATGACCGAAGCTTCCGGAGGCACCCTCTCAAAAGTCCAGATGCAACAGAAGGAGGAGGTCCTTGTGGCCAAGCAGGAAGACCTCAAGAAATATGAAGCCGAGATCCAGCAAAAGGTAGCCGCCAAAAGAGAGGAGCTCTATAAGCCCATCATCGATAAGGTAAAAGCTGAGATCGAAAAACTAGGCAAAGAAGGCGGTTATACCATGATCTTTGACTCCAGTATTGGCATGATCCTCCATGCTGCCGAGTCAGAAAATCTTATGCCCGTCCTCAAAACCCGTCTGGGCATAAACTAAAAAATGATATAACTCTGCAGAAGGCACTGTGCGGCGACAAATAGACCACACAGTGCCTTTGGTTTTTAGGAGGATATTTTTTAGGACTGCTTAAGTGTTTGTCACAATTATTTGTACCTTTGATATAATAAAGGTACAATACGTGATATTCAATTTGATTAATGTATAAATTTTAATTTATTGGCCAAGAAGGTTAAAATGAGGTAAAAAGTTTCTGGAATTAAATTTAAAACCAGAAGTATTTTACTTGGGTACATCTTGAAATTAAGTTTATTTATAAATATTATAACAGCAATGAATAAAATAGTTAAAATTCTTTTATTAACATTGATTTTCAGTCAATTCATGAAAGAAATGAATGCTCAATCAACAGAGAGATTTATAAGGATTGTTGGAACATCAAAGCAGAAATTTAATTCTAACGGAATCAAGATAGAATTAAATATCAGTGATGTAATGGAAAATAATAGAAATGGTGTAAGAGCAATGAATTTTGATTCAGTCTATATTAAGTTTATTAATGAATTGCGAAAGTTTAATTTAGAAGAGAAAAACTTAGAAGTAAACAGTGCTAATATTAGTAGAGGTTATAATGGTTTCTCGAAATCCTATTTTATTTATTCTGGGGATAAAAACTTAGCTGAAAAAATCGCAGGACTCAAATTAAATGGTGTTCAATTAACATCTGTTCAATATACTTATTCAAATATTGGATCCAATGAAGTAGAAGGAATGCTGTTAAATGCTATTAATGACGCCAAAAGAAAAGCAAAAAACATAGCCGATGAATTAGGTCTTAAGTTAGGTCGAATTTTAAACATTGAAGATACATCTGGAAATTGTTGTGGCAATATAAAGGATTCAAAAGATGCTATAGAAACGATTGAATATCACGTAAATATAACATTTGCTTTGAATGAATAGATTTGCGTTTTTTATTCTTTTACTAATTTTTTCTGGAAAACAACAGATGTTTTCCCAAGAGTATTTAAAAGTTTTAGGCTGGAATGAATATACATTATTTCCAGATTTCTATCGAATTAGAATGCAAAAAAGCGATTCATTAACAAATACCATGTTGCAAAATGGTATATTGGTCAATAATAACCAATTTTATAAAATAATTAATTTTGATACGATTGGTGCGGAAATTATCTATGATATAAAGATTGATACAATTAATGATTTGGGTAGAATACCTAACAAACCAATTTATTATAATCTTACGTACATTTATAAAAATGATAGTTATGAATATCAAGATAAGTTGGCAATAGAGGCTATAAGAAAAGCTAATTCAAAAGCCGAAATACTGGCAGGTATTCTTGGGCGAACTATAGAAACTATAGTTAACATTGACGATGTTGTGGAAAAATATTTATTTTATCCCCAATATAAAGTCACATCTGAGTGTAGTAAAAAAGCGATTGTGTTAATAGAAGAATATTTCAACCCTCCTGATGACCCTGGGAAAATTGAATTTGAAGAAAATGCCAGACATGGAATATATGCGATTTGGGTGACATATAAACTTAAATAATACTTATCAATACCTTCCGTCCTTCACCCACGGCAGCTTCTCCAGCTTGGTGTTTTTGAAAGTGGAAAATTTAAACAGAATTGCCTTTTAACTACAACACAACAAAACCAATATTCTTTAAAAGAGAGCCATTAGATTTTCTTAAAGAAAGAATGTAATAACCTTTGCCTAGATTGCTTGTGTCTAAAGAGTTAAGGATGTTTTTATGCGATTGTAGCAACTGACCAGTATTATTGTAAATTTCAACAGTTAAGACAATATTGTCATTATTTAAAATATTGATAGATGAACCTTCGATTATTGGATTCGGGAAGATGCCGATATTTTGGTCCAAATTATTATCATTCTCAGTTTGAGAGAAGATACAGGTACCATCGATGGTTGGTTGTGTAAAACGATATATGTTGGACTTGTCATAAGCAAATACAGACCCACTATGATCTAACTTGATTCCTGAGAAACCCCTCTTTAAACAACCCAACTATTACCACCATCAGCTGTGAAATATTCTACCTCATTTCCAAAGCAAAACCCTTCTGCACTGTTTTTAAAAAAAATAGATGGATATTGTTCGTTTATCGGAATTTTTCTACCTGTATTTGTAATGTTTTTAAAAAGATCTTGGGATATTAGTATCTCATTATTTTCATTGATAAGAATGGAATATTTATCATTAATAAATTGAATGGCTTTAAATCCAGGCAAAGTAATTGAATCCCAGGCAATGCCTTTGTCAGTGGTAAAGAAAAGTTCGTTTATCGTTGTTGCATTACTAAGAGGCTTATTTTTTATATAGCATATTGAATTAGAATCTAAGATTGTTAAATAATGGAGATAATAAGGACTAGTTGATATCGAATCACTCCAAGTAATCCCAAAATCAAACGATGTTTTAAAGTAATTTTTTACTTCATCGTGTAATATAATTGTTTTTGTATTCGGCCTTGAAATCAATTCGGAAATATACCCCAAACCAGACAATGTCACGAGCCAATTGTTACCCATATTTTCTGTATAATATGTTCTATGAATAGGCTTACCGTTTTTCCATATTTTTGTGAGAACCAATATTCTATCCCCTTCAAAAATGGAATTGACAATCTGTTCCTTCTCTTCCAAATTGAGCTGAATATTGTCAAAACTGGCACCTCCATTTTTTGATGACCACAACATATTATTATGATGAAGTTTTATATTCATAGAATCAAGGATGGTTACATCTTTGGGTGTGGAAGTAAATCCTAAATTGTTGGTAACTTCCCAATCACCCTGCATGCAATAATTTATATTCTTAGAGAGAATTGAACTATCACCACAAGCATCTGTACACCTAAGTGTGACGGTTTTGCAGCCTGGTTCGTTGTAATTATAAGAAGGGTTTAACTCACCAGATTGAGTACCATCACCATAATCCCAAGCCCATTCAACAGTATGTAAAGATTTATTAATAAATTGAACTGTCTGATTGTCAACAGAGTAGTTAAAGTTAACAACTGCATTCTTGCAGAATAATGACGAGCACTCCACTAAGTCATCGTCAAT
>JAGVTV010000048.1 GCA_019136675.1 Bacteroidota bacterium | reverse complement strand
TCCCGCCCTCACAGGGGCGACAATGAAATGCAATTTTAACATTTCTACCCATGTATTGCCCTTAACAGGGCTTAACAGAAGGTATAACCAAAGGGCAAGTTAGCAATATGAGCCATCAGGCACACAAGGCCGGTAGAAATTTCAGGAATCAGGAGATATCCTGCTCTGCCAGGCGGAACATCAAGCAATATCTCCCGCCCCTACAGGGCGACAATGAAATGCAATTTTAACATTTCTACCCATGTTTTGCCCTTAACAGGGCATGGCAGTTGTTGTAAACGAATGGTAATGCGTGCCGTCAGGCACGTAAGATGGGTAGAAGATTAATGCAATACAAAGGCCGCCCCAGGGTGGGCGGAACAAGAGTGAGGGATAGCAGCGGCATCCCGAGGCTCATCGGGATACAGCGGATAGCCCGACCCTGGCCGGAAGGTCAGGGGCACTCCCAAAAAAGGTCTGAGGTGATCAGCCTATCTCTTTTTTCGGCCCCAGGAATGGCTGGTCGTAATGTCGTATGCCTGTAGCCTTATAGAGAGCATTGGCGACAGCTCCGATAACGGGTGGGTTGAGCGGCTCTCCCAAGCCTGTCGGGTCTATGTCGTTTTTTACAAAATGAACATCAATCTGCCTGGGTGCCTCGCTGTGACGCAGGAGGTGGTAGGTGCTGAAATTGCTGTGGTCTGGCTTGCCATCGGTAAAGGTCATGGCACTATAAAGGCCGTGTCCCAGTCCGTCCACAATGCCCCCTTCTGCCAGATTGGTGGCAGCGTCAGGATTAACGACGATGCCGCAATCGACTGCAGCAGTGACCTTTTGCAGGACGGGTTTTTGTTGTTCCATAACCATGTCCACAACCTGGGCCACGTAGGTGTTGTGACAAAAATAAGCGGCCATACCCCTGTGTACACCCGGAGAGGAATGGCCCCAGCCTGACTTTTCGCGGAGAAGTGATATAACCCCGGCATAGCGGGCAGCATCGTAATCGTTATTGTCGCCTACAGGGGTTTTTGTGGCCTTGTCCAGGAGCTCCAGCCTGAAATCAAAAGGATCCTTGCCCATAACCTCGGCCAGCTCATCGAGGAAGGCCTGCTCGGCTCCAGCTATAAAATTTGACCCGGGAGCTCTGAATGCACCTGAGCTTATGTTAGAGGGCAGTTCCCACTCCTCGGCGAGGTAATTATCTATGGCACCGGCCGGAAATCTATTGGCAGCAAGAGGGCTCTCCGGTATACCTCCGGCAATGACATGAAATGCTGTGAGATTATTGGCAGCGTCAAGTGCTGCCCGGTAGGTAACATGGTAGGCAGGCCTGTAAATCCCGCAGGTCATGTCGTCTTCCCGTGTATAGACAAGTTTTACGGGCTTTTTGATTTTCTGGGAGATGGCGGCGGCTTCCACCAAAAAATGGCCATAGAGTCTCCTGCCGAAGCCTCCGCCCATACGTGTCATCTGTATGTCTATTTTTTCAAGAGGCATTCCCAGCCTGGCAGACACCGATTTTTCCATGTATTCGGGAGTCTGAATGGGTCCAATGAGCTCTGCTTTTTCATCGGTCACGTCAGCAAAAAAATTCATGGGCTCCATGGTATTGTGTGCCAGAAACGGTGCAGTGTAACTCCTCTCCAGGATTTTGGCTGCATCGTCAAATGCGGTATAGGGATTTCCGTCGCACCTTACGACTTTTATTTTTTTGCCACCCGTGTCCTTCATTTTTGTCATGTGCACGGCAGAACTTTCCAGACCCCCCGGTACGGCAACTTCCTGTGCATTCTGCCAGAAGTCCACCATATTGTACTTGCCACCGCTAAAGGGTATCCATTCGGTCTTGATGGCTTTTTTTGCCTGTAAGACTTCCCATGTGGTCTTACCCACAATGACTATCTGCTTGTTAAAGGATATTGTATCGGCCCAAATCCTCGGATAATCTTCTTTGTATGTTTCGAGTACAAAAATATCCTGAATCCCGGGCATGGCCCTGGCTGCCGTGTCGTCATACGACTTGAGTTCCATGCCAAACGCTGGCGGATGAATAATCATGGCTATGACCATACCTTCTCTCTTAATGTCCAACCCGTACAGTGGCTTTCCTGTTACGATCTTCTGACCATCTACGTTCCTGCGGGAAGTGCCGATAATGGAAAAATCCTTTACATCCTTGATTTTGACATCCTTGGGCACTTCCAGTGTGGCGGCCTTTGAAGCCATCTCACCATAGCTTGCTGTCTTTCCGCTGGGTTTGTGATGTATTGTACCCATGGAGGTGGTTACCTCTTCCAGGGGAACACCCCAGGTAGTGGCTGCGGCCTCCCTGAGCATATGATTGGCTGTGGCACCGGCCATACGGAGGCTCTCCCACCCTTGCCGGATGGCTTGGCTGCCTCCCGCCAGCTGACGCTTGAAGAGGGTTGTATCCAGGGGTGCCTGCTCCACAATAACATTTTTCCAATCGACACCCAACTCTTCTGCCACAATCATGGGCATCGAGGTTTTGACATTCTGACCTATCTCAGGATTGGGCGATTGGATGGTTACGACACCGTTTTCGCCAATCTTCAAAAAACCGTTTATCTTAAACCATTCTTTTGGCATGGCCAATGTTTGCTCGGGCGAAGGCTTACAGGAGGCAAGCCAACTGAAACCCAGCACCATACCGCCGCCTGCCATAGCGGATACTTTCATAAATGACCGCCTGCCAATTGATGTTTTTATAAGTGTCATTTGAGTAAGAGTCTTAAGTTAATGCAGAGAAAATTATAAATTTTTGGCCGCTGTCTTTACGGCAGCGTGTATACGGAGGTACGTACCGCACCTGCACAAGTTGCCATCCATGGCCTCAGATATCTCCTTGTCATCGGGGTCAGAGTTGGCCTTGAGTAAAGCGGCTGCTGTCATTATCTGACCGGCCTGGCAATATCCGCATTGTGGTACATCATGCTCGAGCCACGCCTGCTGCACAGGATGACTGCCGTCCTCAGACAAGCCTTCAATGGTGGTTATATCTTTATCTTTGATTTGAGACACGGGCAGGATACAGGACCTCATGGCCACACCATCGATATGTACCGTGCAGGCCCCACAGGAAGCTACTCCGCATCCGTATTTGGTGCCGGTAAGGTCCAGGTGATCACGCAGTACCCAAAGCAATGGTGTCGATCCGTCGACATCCACAGTAAATTTTTTACCATTAACCTGAAGGTCTATCCTGGACATAGCAGATGATTTTAGTAACGAAGATAATCATTAAAAACAAATTAAGATTGTTATGGGTTGTTTTAAAATGATATATTATTCGTCTGCCGATTAAAAAAACAAGTTTTCTTTACCTGTTCAGCAGGGATATCGGTGAGACAAAAGTAAAATATTCTCTTAAATACATTTTATGTGTCCTCTCCCCTGAGAAACTTAAAATAATCTCCGGGCGTATCCAGGTCTGTCTTCCCGCCGGCAAATGGAACGACACCCAGGGATGCCGGATTTTTTATGACGACTTTTTTTGCCCCTTCATCACCGTGCAGCTCGAGAAGGGCTGTAAAATGTTTTCTTTTAAATAAAGTGGGAGGCCCCGTAACCGATCCGTAGTCGCACGTTATGATAGAGTGCCCTGAATCTTGTGATGCTGTAGCCAACCTCCGGAGCAGTGGCACATCTACCAGTGGCTGATCAGCGAGCATGACGATGGCAGCGTTTATTTCAGGCAGATTTTGCTGGAGATATAAAAAACCACTTCGTATAGAGGAGGCAATACCTTCACTCCATTCTTCATTAAACACAAAATGAATGTCTAGATGCCGGAGCTCCTCCCTGATCTGGTCAGAATTTGCTCCCAGCACCACTAAAACGGGGCCAAGGGACGCAGTGATGGCTACACCGGCCAGACGACTGATAAGCGATGTGCCGCCTATGCCGAGCAGTTGCTTAGGGCTACCCATACGAGAGGAACCACCTGCTGCCAGGATGATGATGGCGGTTTCGGGACCCTGGTTGTCCTGTCTGTGTTCTTGCATTTGTAAAAAACGATCCGTAACAAAGATAGACTGAAAACGGCAACAGAAAAGGAAAAGTGAAACGAAACAGAACATTAAACCTCCATATGCCGAAGATTTATAAAATAAAACTGTGTGCCTGTGGGCAAATAATTTTTATATTGAACAATAAAAAATCAAAATACTAAAAATAAATATATTTGCAAGCTACAACATTGTATCGCAGATAACCCCAAATAAATCAGCACAATGTTAATGACATGATTTTAAAAAATATCTATTTACTAACAGGATTTATATTGTCTTTAGTCCTTTTGACAGACGTTAAAGGCCAGGATTGCTCATGTGATTCTTTGGTCAGCGATATGAAAAGTTTAAAGCAAACCATAGAAACGCTGAAGAGCGAAAAAAAGTACAAAGAGCTGGACTCACTTTTTGCCCTTAATCTGACAAAATCCGCAGAGTGCTGCCCATGTAGCTATAAACTGGCAAAAATCCTTTTTTACGATGCAGCTGTCAACAAATTCAGCAACCTAAAAAAGAGGAACGAAGCATTTAATCTGTACGAAACATTAATCAACAGATGCCAGAGTGTAAATGATTCTACAACATTGCTGATGCATTCAAGGAAAGCCAGGCACCATTTGTTTAATGATGAATTTCTAAAAATGAAGTATCACTGTGAACAAGCTATTGCCATAGGTGAAAAGTTTTTTCAACCCAATTATCCGGACCTGTTTGCTGTTAAAATTAATTATGGATTATATCATCATTGGTTGAGAGAATA
>JAGVTV010000012.1 GCA_019136675.1 Bacteroidota bacterium | reverse complement strand
AACATCCATCAACCGGACACTTGAATGGACCGGAAGCATACCTCCAGCCGGACAAGAAGTTATCAACCTTGAAACATCCGGCCTGCCTGAGGAGGACGAAACAGTAAGGTTGGCGATTACTTCCGTAAATGGAACCACAGATGAACGAGACCTGAACAACTTCAGTTTTGTGAGAATAAGGTCCACGGCCCGGTTACCGCTTGTCCCGGCCGATACATTCACATTAAATATATGCAAAGGCACTCAGGTGTATGTCGAGAGGCCGGCAAGTACCGGAGTGACGATTTCAACGGTAAAGTGGTTTGACAGCCCGCACGACGGTAACCTGCTACACGAAGGCCAAAGACTCCTGGTTGACAGCAATATTAAAGGAGACGTGTACGCTGAATTGGGGTTTAGAGACAGGTTAAGTGGGGAAGTGCATTCGCAGGGTGACATCACATACCCAGATCTGAAAGGCGAAGGCCTGATCTTTGATGCTGACGGCCCTTTTACTCTGGATTCCGTCTCCGTCTACAGCAAGGAAACAGGTATCAGGGATTTTTATCTTTACAATGAAAGGGGAGATTCCATCACTTCATCCCGAAAATTTATCAACAAAGTCGGTATAAACAATATCAAACTAGGCTGGGAAATCCCTGCAGGCATTAATTACAGGATTGTTAAAGCAAGTGGAAAACCCCTGGGAATTCAATCGGGAATTCAAGGATTTCCCATAAACTCTTCTGACAACATCGTTTCAATCAAAGCAGGTACCGATGGCGATAATTATCACATGTTTTACAACTGGCGGATATCCTATAACCACCCTTGCGGAAGGATAAGGTACCCAATACATGTAAAAGCCGACAGTGTGGCGGGCACCATTCAATTTGAGTTGTCAAAGGATACACTCTGGCTTCCTGACCAGAGTACACTTTCTATTAAGGATGAGTCATCAGGACTTGAATCCTATCAATGGTCAATGGGAGACGGAAAAACCTATACTTCCAGAGATGTGACCCATACCTACGAAAAGGAAGGTAGTTATGTCATCACGCTGAAGGCACGGGATGCCAGCGGATGCACCATGGAAGAAAATACCGGTATTACCGTCCTGGTGACTGTCGCATCTGCTGACCCCACTCCTCAAACATCGGGACTGACTATAAGGCCAAACCCTGCACGGGATAATATCACAGTGAGTATTCCTGCTCAGCTGGCAAGCCACGATGGACAGCTTACAATCATAGATGGACGCGGTGTTTTACAGAAGAAACTGGAAACCGGAGGTAAAACAGAAATAAACCTGGACATCAGCGAGTTGATGCCCGGATTGTATTATCTGAAACCTTCCACAAAAATGAATGTGAGGGGTATCAGTTTTATCAAGATAAGATAAACTTCAAACTCTTGGTCGAATTGTGTTGTTAAGGAATTAAAAATTTGATATGGCTTTTGATGATATAGATAACTTGCCCATAACCTGGTCTGACCATGAGGATATAGCGATGGGCCTGTACGAAAGGTTTGGGGATGAATTTGAAGAGGGGAAAATCTACAGAATAAGGTTTACGGATCTGATTGAATGGGTTCTTGAGCTTCCCAATTTCAGCGGCAAGCGTGAGGACTGTACAGAGGGCCACCTGGAGCAGATTCAGGCCAAGTGGGTCTATGAATGGCGGGATAACCAGTAAGTGCTCGTATGGACTTTAAAAAATTCAACCTGGTCACGACATTTATTTTTGATGTAGACGGGGTATTTACCAACAGCGAAGTGATTGTCCATGAAAACGGAGATCATATTCGGACTATGAGCACCCGCGACGGACAGGCTGTCAAATACGCCCTTGAAGCCGGCTATCATGTAGCAGTCATCACTAAAGGCTTTTCGGAAGGTGTCAAAAAGAGGTTTGAGTTTCTCGGAGTCCCTCATTTTTATTACAAACTTATGGACAAATCGGACTCTTTTGATGATCTGGTGGCCAAACTGGATCTTAAGTCAGAAGAGATTTTGTACATGGGAGATGATATCCCGGACCTGATAAACTTTCGTAAAGCCGGTATTACAGCCTGTCCTGCAGATGCTGTACCGGAGGTCATAAGGCAGTCAGACTACATTTCCATCCTTAAAGGAGGCCATGGCTGCGTGAGGGAGGTGATAGAAAAGGTCATGCGAATACAGGGTAAATGGAATTTTTGAGGAAACTCCTGCCCTACTTTCTGATACTTCGGCCTAAAAACCTTGTCATCGTATGTATGACACAGGCTTTCCTGCAATACTTCATCATCCTGCCCTTGTTTGGTGAGAAAACCGTACTTTATGGCTACCTGGCGCCGCTTTTTATTTTTGTTACTATACTGATCGCTGCAGGAGGTTACCTCATCAATGATTTGTTTGACATGCATACGGACAGGATCAACAAGCCACAAATGTCTTATATACCTCAACAAATCAGTCTCAAATCTGCCTGGACCTGGTACTGGTCGCTGCTGGTTATCGGTTTTGTCTTGTCCATCATAATTGCAATCAAGACAAAGGCCATGCATCTGCTCTGGATCTATCCATTGGCCTCAGGTCTTCTTTTTGCTTATTCAAAATCCCTGAAGTCCACACCTCTTTGGGGAAACATGTTGGTAAGCCTGTTCACGGCTTTTGTCTGGGTTATTCTTTTTATCGCACAGATGGCGGTAAGTACCACAGAATCAGGATTTAATTACGGATGGCTTACAGCTGTTTGTTTATTCTACGGGCTGTTTGCATTTCTGACTAACCTGATCAGGGAAATAGTGAAAGACCTTGAAGACCTGGAGGGTGACACGGCAAGGGGTCTGAATACGACAGCAGCAGCATGGGGCATACCATTCACAAAAAATATTGTCACAGGACTTACTTTATCTACCGTATTATGCCTTACTGTGTGGGCCCTCTTTTCCGGGCTTTTCCAGACATTTGAAAGTCGGATGTACATTTTTATTTTTATAGCTGCCCCACTGCTGGGTATTATCATCAGGATAAAAAGTGCCTTTAAAAGACAGGATTATACATCCGTCAGCAACTTATTGAAGCTGATCATGGTCGCAGGCCTGTTCAGCATATTTTTAATAACCAAAGAAATAAACAGCTTTAACTAATCTGTAGTATGTTACAAGGTAACCCATCTCCTGTCCTGATTCTTGGATCCAAATCTCCGCGAAGGAGTCAGTTGCTCCGAGAAGCCGGGTTTGAATTTGAAATCAGGGTGCAAGACAGCGATGAAGCTTTTGAACTCAGCATGCCCTCCCTGCAAGTGGCGGAGTTTCTGGCCAGGGTCAAAGCCACGGAATTAAAGCATACTCTTTCTACCCACGAGGTATTGCTAACAGCAGACAGTGTTGTGATATTGGATGGTCTGATCTACAACAAGCCTTCTGACTATGGTGAAGGGATCGCTATGTTGTCTGCACTGTCCGGAAGAACACATACGGTAGCCACCGGTGTGAGCATTTCTACTCTGACAACAGAAAAGTCCTTTACTGTCACCACCGATGTGACATTCGACAAGATCACATCTTCTGAAATGGACTATTATCTAAGGCATTTCCATCCTTATGACAAGGCCGGGGCATATGGCATCCAGGACTGGATTGGCTGGTGCAAGATCAACAGAATCGAAGGTTCCTATTCGAATGTCATGGGTCTTCCCGTCCGTGAAGTATATCTTGGATTGCAGGAATTCGGCATTACCGTCTGACACTAAGCTAAAATTGATACCGGAATGTGATCAAAACACCCAATTATCCATATCTTGCACAAAATTAAGTTTCAAAAAATCCAAAAAATGAATATCAGCAACAATCAGGTAGTAACCCTGCATTACAGATTACATGAAGACAATACTGAAGGGGAATTACTTGAAGAGACCTACGGATCAGACCCATTGTCCTTTATTTTCGGAGTGGGCATGATGCTTCCGACTTTTGAATCGTTTCTTCAAAATAAGACAGCCGGAGACAAGGTTTCCTTTGTCCTGGAGCCTGAGGAAGCCTACGGATATTATGAAGAAGAGGCTGTTGTAGCCATTCCCATAGCTAACTTTCAGGATGAAGGCGGTAATCTGGATACAGAAAAAGTGCGTGCCGGGGCACCCCTTTCTATGCATGACCAGGAAGGAAGAAGCTACCATGGTGTGGTAGAAGAAGTCAGGGAGGATTCCGTAATTGTGGATTTCAACCACCCTATGTCAGGTCGTACGCTGCATTTCAGTGTCGATATCCTTGAAGTGAGGCCTGCCACTGAATCCGAATTGGACCACGGGCATGTGCACCCGGGAGGCCACGATCACGACTAAAACAAAGTTGGACTGCAAGGTTTCGGACAATTTTAACAAAACGAGCTATGCCTTCACCCATATCAGAAATATCCGGCCATATCATAGATATCCACCACAAGAGGATATTCACCGGAACCGTCAGGATCTCAGAGGGCAGGATAACAACCATTGCCGAACACATGGATGTCCCTGACCAGTTTATACTTCCAGGATTTGTTGATGCTCACATCCATATCGAGAGCTCGATGGTCACACCGTATGAATTTTCAAGGGTGGCGTGCGGGCATGGTACCATAGCCACTGTATCTGATCCGCATGAGATCGCCAATGTATGTGGTATGGAAGGTGTAAAATATATGATAGAAAGTGCCAGGGAAGCTGCCATCAAAATATTTTTTGGAGCTCCCTCCTGTGTGCCTGCCACCGGCTTTGAAACCGCAGGTGCCGTCATAGGTCCAGAGGATGTGGACAAACTGCTTGCGTCAGAAGATATATGGTATCTCTCAGAGATGATGAACTATCC
>JAGVTV010000220.1 GCA_019136675.1 Bacteroidota bacterium | reverse complement strand
CGGATTGGGGTACACCAGGGTATGGCCGTCGCCGGCTCCTGCCTCATCCAATGTACCTGTCATGGCCCTGATCTCCGGGTTAAACTCAAAAAGAAACACATGAAACGGTTCGTCGGTATGGGTAAAAAACGTGTCCGGTTGCATCGGAAGCGGCTTGTAGTTGCTTAAGGCCACCAGAATATTGCCGTTTGCCATAGGCTCAAACCCATGCATCTCCGTACTTAAACCCGGAACTATTTCCTGAAAATCATACAGCAGTCCATCATTCCGATCCAGGGTGATCATGCCTGTCACCCTCATGGTGTCTATGGGCTGAATGATCTCTCCATGCAGGATCAGGCTTGTACTTATTGATCTGCCGGCAAAAATGACTTCTTCTCCTTTAAGGCACAGGTAGTTATAGAGTGCGTAGTTATAGAGTGCATTTTGCTGATTTGTACAATCGACAAATTTGGTCCAGGCCAGGTTGCCATACCGGTCTAGTTTCATAAAAGCCATCAATCCTATCCCCGGACTACTCTGGTACAATAGCCGGTTATCAAAATAAAACTCATGAGTTGTTGAAACAGACGACAGGTATAAGTTGCCTTCGGCATCGAACTTGATGTCGGCGTTGCCCAGATAATAGCCTGCTCCATTATGCCTGCCATCAAAATAATGAAAATAGACCGGTATATCGTCCACATCCACCTTTAGTATAAAGTATGAGCCCATAAACGGGTTGCCACCTACCTGAAAATTGTATTCCTTATACCTGAAAACACTTGTTTTGGTAGTCCCGAAAATGTATTTATTGCCCTCTGCATCAAATAATACCTGATCTATTTCATCCTCACTTGCTCCCCCAAAAATAAAACCACTAAGGCCCCGGTATGTCTCATCTTCCAGCTCAAACATAAATGCTTCCTTCATACCATGTATGGGAATATTTGGCTTGTAGAGTGAAATACCACTCAGTTTTATAGTATCATCAGAGTATGGCCCTGCTGAACCATATACATAGTACCTGCCGTCGTTGTGGGTGACAAAACAGGGTTCTTCACGGTTATCCATCACAAAACTTGTATCGAGCTCCAGGTCCCGGTTAAAAACCAGGATGCATCCTGAGTAGTTCTTCTGAAAATTCAAAGTGTCCGGGGCAGGGTACAGCTCTTTATCATTGAGGGTCAGTGACCCTTTCCGATAACACATATACCAGATCTTGTCATTGCAGTAGTGTATCCTGGCACTTAAATTCTTTGCAGCTATTTTTACCCGTTTGACTGCCTTGTGATCGTCAAACCTGATGATGTAACCGGCAACTTCTTTGCCATCAGAATAAGATACAAATTCATCATTTAACCTCAAAGTGTCAACATCATGACTATGGAAAACATAATATTCATTTTCTTCATTATTGTTTACTGCAATATGGAAAAAATCCAGAATAACTTTTCCCTCAAAAACATTAAGGTGGCTGTACCTTTGGCCATATACGCCGAGGCTGTATAAAACAGACATTATGAAGACAAGGATCCTGACGGTCATATGTATTTAATTTTCTTTTTTCACTAAATGTGACACTTCTATAATATCACTAACATAAAATGTGCCATCTTCTTTAAATGACGGTTTAAGCCGGTATACTACCTTTTCATTGGCTTTTATCTCATCGGTAAATGAGGTCAGGGGTGAGTCCACATACATAAGCCTGGTCATCCGGTCTTTATCAGGGCCTTTGTACACCACTACCGTCTCCAGTCTGTCCGGTGCACCGGATATCCACGATATGGTCACTGTGCCGGCTATACTATCTACTTTCTGGCTTATGGCCGTAAACGGTATCAGTGGCTTTTCTGCTTCTTTGATCTCACACATCCTGGTGTTAGATGGCTTAGACTCATTGCCGGCTCCATCCACAGCCGCCATCGTGTATGCATACACTCCTCCCACAGTAACTGTAGTGTCTATGATCACTCTGTGCTTTGATGCTGTATCTATTACCCCTATAAGTGACCACCCTTCCTCTTCCTTGACTATTCTGCGGTACACCCTATGCATTACCACATCATCAGAGCCACTGGCGGTCCACCTCAGAGTGACCTGCGTCCCATGGGCCTCTAAATGGTCTACGGCAGGGCTGCCCGGCTTGATCTTATCTGGCTTTGTCACTATCATAGGCACAGAAAATGGTGACCGGTTGTTCCGCTTGTCGGCCGCCTGCAATATATAAAACCTTTTTTTTGTGTCAAATTTGAGGTCCAGGGTATCTGCATACAAGGTGTCTATGGTAGGCGTAGCATTAAGGACCACATATTCCTCATCATTAAAATTGGCCGTAAACACTCGTATGCCCCACAAATCAGCTTCTGTATTTCTCTTCCACGTAAGCACCACACGCCCCAGGCTGTCTATCACAGCGGCTATAGGTACGGGTACGGCCGGTGCCACTGTATCCATACCCATCACAAATACAGGCATCGAGCTCATAGGCTTGCCGTTTTCAGGCACCAGTTCGAGCCTGAAGTAGTTAGCGTCGTGTTCCATAGGTATCCTGATCTCCCTAAAACTTTTATCTATGTCTTGTTTTACGGGCTGATAATCTCCGCTCAGGCTGTCGGCCCTCAGGATGGTAAAGGACTTAATCAGCTTTTCAGGTGCATTGGGCACTTCCCATTTAAGATGTGCCATATTATCGTTAGTCTGATCAGCATAATACACCACCGGCGATACCGTCACCTTATCATATCCAAACCCGGTGAATTGTGTGTATTCCCGGCTGTATTCTCCAAAATAATCCATGCCTCTGAGCCTGTAATGGTAAGGGACATAATTTTGAGACAGCGAGTCATTGACTTTGATAAAGTGCAACTCTGTTTTAGCCGGATCTTTGTCCAGATTGGTATAATAAGGAATTGAATCTTTGAGCTCATATCTTACTCCATCGTCTGACTTTTCGAGCACATATCCGTAAAAATATTGTTTGCCTTCAAAAGTATTCCATTTCAGATGTGCGACGTGGTCATCAAACTCTGCGGTGAGCTGAGGTACTTTGGTTTGAGCTATGACAGCTCTTGTCCTATGCTCCGTGGGGGGGTGAGATTCCACATAGATTTTAAAAGTATAACTGGCTCCCTCGGTGGCTTCAAATCGTGCACCCAGTCCCGACAGCTGAGATATTCTGAAATCATAAATCCCCACATAACTTAAAAAATTAAGACGGAATGAATCCTGCGTTTCATCGGTTTTTTTACGCAAGACACTTAAAAAACGCGTCATATCTGTCTGAGACTTTTCCGGGTACAACAGGTCCCTTGCTCCCCTGTAAAAATCATATTTGTGGGAAGAAATACCACTCATGGCTTTATCCCATTCATCCGTGGTGGCTCGTTTTACTTTTTGCACAGAAAGGAGTTTTTCGCCAGTAGGGCTAGCGATATATTGTTCCACAATGTACCCGCTGTTAAAAGACTGTTTCCATTCTGCGATGGTCGCAGGCTCCCACTTGACCAAGATTTGTCCATCCTTATACTTTGAAAGCACCCTCTCTGGCAATACCATCTGACCCGCCATCATGTATGGCATAATAAAAACTATTAAAAATCTTAAATATTTCATATTCTTTGAGATTGAGTATTCGTTAATAAATATCAGAACCCCGGAGCCGGGCAAGGAGTCCCGCATTCTTCACCGATATCCAGCGGAAATTCCCATTCCTTACCCACATCTACCTTTACGATACAATCAAAACTACTGGGTTTTATCACGTCAAACCTTATTTTGACCCCTATGCCAAAATGGGGTAAGGGAAAGCAGGTGAAATGGCCTCCTTCAATATTGACAAAAGCAAATGCACGCCCGGTAGCCCGGTAGCCGTTTATGCCGCCGGAAACCACTCCTGCCACAGGGCATACATTTCCTTCCGGATATTTAAGCAGAGCCAGGTCAAATCCCACGCCGCCGCCCAGGTCAACTTTGAGCCCCCCTACGCAACTGCCAAACAAACCTTTGATTTTCTTTTCGAAATCAAAAAATGCACTGGCTCCAAAGGCTATTCCCGTACCAAGGGATGGCCCCCTTCCTGCACAAGAAAGCAGGTCTCGGTTATCGCTGCCTCCTTCCGGACCAAAAAAGGCCATCACCTCAGGGGCCGGAGGCGGTGGGCCCGGTATGTCATTGCCTGTAAGAAAATAAGCATGGGCACTTACCGTAAAACCTCCGTAGTCGATAGCCACCGATACCGGAGTCAGTGATACTTCCTTGTTTACATCAAAAAAATCAGAGGTTTTTGTGGACCCATCGTAGTACCCTCCCAACCAAAAGTGCCACCTGTTCTTTTGAGGGTCCAGCAACAGATCAAGAGTCCCCCTTCCTGACAACTTACCGTCATTGGCACTGATCCGAACATCGGCAAAGCCATGCAGCTTAAACTCATTTTCAAAATCAAAACTGAGCCCTATTTTGGCAAAAATGGCATTATCCGGCGGAGGTGGGTCCTGTCCGTTTTGTTGTTGGGCCGCTTGAAGTTTGGCTTGATCAGCCTGCTGAATTTCTTCCTGACTCATGGTGCTTCTTACTACATTATCCTTGAGGTCCTGGTCGGAGGGTTTGGTCTCGGAATTTACATCTCCCTGGATCATAATCTTGGCTGTACCCCATAATGTAATGTTCTGGAGTGCCATTTTATTGTCAAACCTGACTATCAGGGTAAGAAGGCCATTCATGACATTGCCTACAGTTGAGATAGAAGTAGATACGGATATGCCCAGTTTAACATTTGCATTCGGGGCGTACACCAGTCCGCTGTTTGACTGGCCTATAGTATTGCCACCACTGCCAGGAGCATTATAGGATGCCGGCTTCATATGATGAAAAGCCCCTCCACCAAAGCCATTGAGGTAAAATGGGCCAAACAAGGGGACTTTTACTGCCTCCCCGCCCACAAAGCCATCGACCATCCAGTACCGGTACCCATTGGTACTGCCAAACACCGCCGCGATGGCGACATTAAATTTGCCCGGATTCTGGTCGAGATTATCACCCAACACACGGGCCGCTACATTGGCACTGAATCCGTCCCCATATACAGGATGATTTCTCATGATATTTAATGCTCCAAAACAGTAAAACTGGGGCAGATTTATAAGTATCGAAGCTCCATCAAAGCTAAAATCATCATACACCCAGTGGCGGGCACCGTTGGCGTCCATTTCGTATTTGCCTTTAAGCCTGAATGATCCTGTAGCCTGGGCCACATTTGTATTAGAATCC
>JAGVTV010000054.1 GCA_019136675.1 Bacteroidota bacterium | reverse complement strand
TAAACCAGATCACCGGCAGGATTGGGATATACAAGAATTTCAAAACCGGATGCTGTTACATTCACCGATGACGGAAATGCCGAGTCAATGTCAATGACAAATTCAGTAATGGATATCCAGCCTCCCTGACCGTCAGAGACCACAAAGCTGAATCCGTCATTTTCCTCATCATCGGCAGTATGGTAATACAGAATTTTGTTCTGGTCTATATCTGCCTGTGTAAAACTCATACCTGCAAGTGCCGGGGCCCCATTAACCGTAAGGGTACCACGAGTCGGAGCCGCCACCAGGATATACCGCAATTCCTGTGCTGAGTTGTTGTCATCCTGAGCAAGCAGGAGGGTATTCTCCACTGCTTTTGAATTTTTAGGATGAAGCTGCATCACTTCATTTCTGATAAGGACAGGTGGGTTGAGGGCAATGCTGGAGCACAACTCAAGATCAAAATTGGTCAATCTTCCGCCATTTCCTGAAGCCTTATCTTCAAGCCTCAGCTTCCAGGTTCCCTTCATGTTTTCGCCGTTAAAAGCAGAAAGTTTGACTTCGGGCCTGTAGATTTTACCAGTATTGATGGGGCATTGAAAAAACTGGTTTGACTGGTCATCCAATCCCACTTTAAATCCTTTGGAAGAACCGCACTTCCGACTCCACAACAACACTTCCTTGCCGGAAGGTGCCACCAAATAGGCAGTAAGGTCACCGACCCACTGATGATCGCCTGATATGTCTTTTACGTTTACATCGCTGATGATGCCCTCATTGAAGACATTGAGGATGGATTCCACCATGGGCATACCTGACGGTGAAATATTTAAAGAAAGTTGTCCGGATTTGATCACTGAACAGTTGAGAGCCTCGGTGTTGAAGGCATAGGTTTCTGACCATTCTCCGTTTCTGCAACCGTTAAACGCTCTGACTCTCCAATAGTAGATGGTTGCCTTTTCCAGGAAAACATTTGAATTAAATGAGTTAATGGCAACCTCTTGCGAAATCACAATGTCTCCCTGGCCGAATCCGGGTGAAGTGGCCACTTCAATAAGATATCCTGAGGCATCATCCTTCTTTTCCCAGATATATTTCTGAGTGGGTCCGGCATTGCTCAGGCCATCCTGAGGCTCTACCAATCCCGGCGTGTCGAGTTGTGTTCGCACCAGGATTAACCGCACAATTCTTTCGAGTGTGTCGACTCCCGGCACTAAGGCCCTGACCACCACTTCATAATTTCCCGAAGGTGTTGTATTTGGAAAATTAAAAGTCAGCTTGTTTGGTTCGCCGGGTGTTATGCTATCAGCAACAAATACTGCCGACACATCCTGAGGCAGTCCTCCTGCCACCTCAAATCTTATCTTGTCCTGTAGTCCGGCAAATGACTTTGTGGATATTTCAAACTGCTCCGTTGCCGGAAGGCAGACCTCCCTGGCAGCATCATTGATGTCCATGTAAAAGGAAGGCACCTCCGGGACATCGATTCGTGAATTATACGTACCGGTCGTCAGGAAAATATTATCCGTGGCTTTGACTACGATCCTGGCACGGATAGAAATCTTGTCAGGCACTATGACCGTCTGCTCACCGTCATTGGGTACACTTTTGGCAAGCAATACCATGTTTTCGGTGTTGAAATCCAGGCTGTTATTAAACGCCATGTACACGTCTACACTGCTACAGGTTACCGGGGCGAGGTCAGTTCCTGCCACATCCCAGGTTACATTGATTTTATCTCCTATCTTCCATTTGTAATCCAGCACGGGATAAGTCAGCCTGAACGGGCCTGCATTTTCTGCCACCCTGAATTTTACCTCGTCCCACACGGCGGCATTGCCGAGCGGATTGTTATCCCTTACCACAAACCTGAAGGTCATCCCCCTGCCATAAGAAGGAAGCAGCTCTGTCTTGTCTGTAAACTGTCCGTTAAGTATCCTGGAGACTGCCGGAAAATAACGGGTAGGGCTGGTCCCCGGCTTTAATGACCTGAAAAGAGGAGCATCTCCTGTCGGCGATCCGAGTGGGCTGGATGTCTGGTTGTCAAACTGTTCCCAGGTGTAGGTGAGATTGTCACCATTGTTATCTGTGGCAGAGGCAGATAGAAAAAACGGCGTTGATTTGGGTATATGAAATCCGCTTTTGTACGGCATTGTGATCACAGGCAAGTAGTTGCCGATATCGACCTTTTCTGCACATTCGTAGGCGTCGGCACTTTCTGAATTGGAGTACGACAGAATCTGCTCAAGCGATGCGACATGGTAATAATCATCCCGGGGAGCACCGAGGTTGTCAGCTCCGCAAGCTCCGGGATAAGCCATTATCGTGCTTCCGCTGCCGGGTTCATACGCTGTGCCCAGGGCAAGCTGATCGGTATCACCACAATGGTTGAATGTATGGCTGGCAGACATCTGGTGGCCCACTTCATGGTTAAACACAAGGACTATACCGGTGCTAACAGCGGTTCCGTTATGGCAAGTCACACCGGCTCCCTTGCCCTGTGTACACACCTGTCCGCCTGCTACACCACCCACGTCGTAACAAATGGAAAACATATGGCCGACATCATAGGAAGCAAAGCCTACCCTTCCATTGAGAATGTTTGTATTCTGTCCCACCAGCGAAAGTCCCTGGTTGGGATTGTTGTATGGGTCTGTCGTCCCGTCAAGGAAGATCAGCTGATCATTTTTGTCTATAAGCTGTAAGGTGAAGGCCAATTCCTTTTCAAAAACAATATTTGCCCTCTCCACAAAGGTGACCATTTCTGCCAGGGCCTTATCCACGGTACCACGAAGGGCACCCCACTCCCCGGAACAGCCCAATGCCAGCCGGTATTTCCTCAGTTCTATCTTGTCACCGAGTACGCGGTTTTCTATACCGGTTGTGTGTCGCAGTTCTTCCAGCCATTTGTCATCGGTTCCGCAAAATGGCCTGCCGCTGACCGCAAGATCCCGGTGGTCGTCAGTATCGTACACCTGGTAATAGGTATCACGTCCCTCTACAAACGGATCTATGTATATCTGACTGTCACTACTGAGAATTACACCATGAAATCCTGTCGGTCCATAAGTGAATCTGACCACCTCATCGGGATTGCCAGCCTTGTAACCCTTAAATGACCTTATGGAAGGATATTTGGCGGCCAGTTCTGATTCCATGACAGGTGCCTGCCAGATTAAATATTCCTTAATGGAATTGTCCGGTTGTGGCAGAGAAATGCTGAGGCCTTTGCGGTCCCGGATATATTGCTCCTCAGAAGGTGCTGCCGAGGTAATGGCCTGGAGCAATCCGGCATCAAGCTTGTAACAGGCGGACTTCTGCGGGACAATCTCCCTACCCTGCCGGGACACTTCGGGAATTTCAGATTCTCTGACTGATACCCACGGCGTTTGGGCGATTAATCCGAAATTCAGAAAAATGGCTGTGATAATTGAAATGGCTAATCTCATGGCGGAAATTTGCTAGAATATTAATTTATTGGTAAAGTTAACACAGAGAAACGTGCGACTTTCATATAATGTTCAATATATTTGACAAAGTAATCACATACGACAAATGGCGATATAAAAATCAGGAAAACCCGGAGTTTCGGCATGTATGCCAATCAGTGGGGACAAGTCCCAAATACCCACACATGAAAAGCATAATCAGAAACATCCTTCCGGACTGATCCTGGCTACTGATCGTTTTCGTCCAAAACGAAAGATGAGGACATCAAATTAATATTATAATAATTTTTAATACATTTGCCTTTTAATCCGTCGGATCTGGAAGACACACATATACATAAAGGGCTCAGGCAACAGCTTGTCAGGGAACTCAGGGCAAAGGGAATAAAGGATGAAAAAATCCTGGCAGCCTTTATGGAAATACCAAGGCATTTTTTTCTGGAAAACACCTTTGCCGAATGGGCATATAAGGATGTAGCATTCCCTATCGATGCAGATCAGACCATCTCACAGCCTTACACAGTGGCCGTACAAACGACACTCCTTGATTTGAAAAAAGGCGATAAAGTACTGGAGATAGGCACGGGATCAGGTTTTCAGGCTTGTGTACTCGCTTTTCTGGGAGCAAAAGTATATACTATTGAGCGGCAAAAAACATTGTTTGACAAAACTGAAAAACTGCTTCAGAAACTCGGTTTTGGACACATACGTACCTTATATGGTGACGGCTACCTTGGTGCTCCGCGATTTGCACCCTTTGACAAGATCCTGCTTACAGCTGCTGCCGCTGAAATACCCCAGGCCCTTATCGAACAACTTAAACCGGGAGGCATTATGGTAGTTCCTTATGGCGGCGGCCAGGTACAGGAGATGATCCGAATTACAAAAAATGAAGACGGTAGCCTAAAGAAGGAAAAATTCGGCAAATACAGCTTTGTGCCTTTTCTCAAAGGCAAAGCCTGAAACAAACCCCTTCAGCCGCAATTTTCATCTCGCAGTTTAATTTACTTTTCTGCCTCCGGGTGACTCTGATGACACTTTTGTTTTTGCCTTCCTGTCCACATCGACCAGCAGATATGAGTAGGCACTGTTTGCCGCTGTCTCATAGATCTTTTCACCATAGGTGACCTTGCCTCTCCTCGCACCCCACTCCCTGGCAAGAAGTACATACCGGCCGTTTACCTGGTCACTGGGTCCAAAAATCAGGTATTTGTTATCATCTGTACTGTCAAATCCAATAGCATAGTGTTCCTTTCCGGTTGTGAAGAGGTAAGTACCGGGTGTACCTCTTTTGATGACCACTTCCTCCACTCTCCGGCCATCAACCATCTTGATTTTACCTTTGATTACCTCGGTCTCCCCTTTTGAAATATCCCTCCACAAAACGATATCGTCAGAAATGTAAAACTGGATTTTCCTGAGCTCAGACTCGGACCAACCTGCCTTCCTGTCAAGTTCGCTTGTGTAATACTT
>JAGVTV010000240.1 GCA_019136675.1 Bacteroidota bacterium | reverse complement strand
AAATATCTTCAAAAAGGGTTACCTCTCGACCCTAGTCGGATAAACTGGTATAAATTCATTTATTTAATTTAAAAAAAATAATTATCATGAAAGGTTTATTGTCCCTCGTACTGGCTCTTGTGTTTTCTTACATATCACCGGCAAATGGCCAGGGCCTTTGTTTTTCCGGTCCTTTTTCGGTTACCAATTCATATTTGAATAGCTCAGGCAATCAAATTCATACAGTGGATGTAACCATTACCAATACCACTGCCTATACCCTGGAATATTCCATAACATCTATAAACGGAGGAGTATTGCAATCAGGTACTTCTCTGATTTTTGCCGGCGAAACTCAGGACCATAGTTTTGATTTGGTCTTAAATAACACCGAAAACACAGGTGTTGTATCTATCAGTATCATAAATCCACCGGCAGGATTCAACAACCCATGCGGCGGCAATCAATCATTTGCACTTCCTAAAGTACCAGTTTGTCTGGAAATAATCAATTCATTTGAATCAGGCTGTAGAGTGGACAATGACGGTATCGAAAATGACGGAGATGTCCATAGTTTTACTATGCAGGTAAGAAACAATGATATCGCCCCCTTTTCATTCACACTCACAGGAACACAGGATTTTCAGGTGACTTACCACCCCGATCAGTATATTTTACCCGGTGATATAGTCACTGTCACCTATGAAATATATTCCACACCAGGGGTGCCTGCATCAGGTGAACTTGCCTTTATTTTCGAAAATCAAAATTTTACAAATGGCTGTGAAACTCCAATGTTTTTAACTTTTCAACCTTGTCAGCAATCTGTATGTCTGGAATTCGGGGCCATAACTCACAATGGGTGTACGGACAACAACGGCATTTTTTACCATACCTACATTGCAGAAATCAGCAATCAAAGCAATATCCCTCTTGAATACAACATTAAAAACATTTCCGGCGGATTCATTTATGGTGCAACATCACTAACCATTGCTCCATTAAGCACTGAAACGATAAATTTTGAATACAAGCCAGTCCCTGGAGTAACAAACATTATTTTAAACCTCGAAATAGTGACTCCTGGTATATCAAATGAATGCTTTGAAATCGTTGATATTCCTTTACCCGACTGCAGCAATCAGTCTGACGGATCTATGAATTTGCTTGCATTTTTTGATCAAAACAACAATGGCGTATATGATGCAAGCGAACAAGGATTACCCAATATCAATTTTACTGTGACCAATCAGGCTACCGGAGCATCCACCACCGCAACCTCAAATTCATTAGGACAGGCATACATTGCCAATTTGATGCCTGGATTGTATCTGATAAATCAGGAAGTTAACCTCCCCTGGAGTGTAACAAATCCTGTAGGTGGATCCACAAACAATGTCTTGGTTAATTCAAATCAGGTTACAACCTATGAATTTGCCAATTATCATCCCAATGCTGGTATTACCCCAATTAAAATACATTCTCTGGATGCCGTTTGTATAGGAGAGCAATCCACAGGTAACAATATCTACAAAATTTACGGCACACTCAGCACATCTTTTTTTGAACCAAGCATGCTATCAGTAAGCGATCTCCAAAACTCACAAGTTTCTAATATGGCCATTGGACCGGTACCGCCTTTGGCAAGTTATGTTCCGTTTTCTTTTGATTACATCACCGACCAGAACAATATCGACCTTTTGTTTAGCCTCTCTGTACCCTTAGCACTCGCAAGAGACACTTTCAACATAATACTTCCTGCCTGCTGCAATGGCTCCGGAGGGTTTGCATCAGACACCTCAGCAAGCTGCGAATCAGTCAAAATATCTTACGGTGCTTATGTGCCTGCCGGAAACAATAGTATCAGACTCGGAGAGGTGATTATTGAGGATTTTCAACCATGTACCAACAAAATAATATTTCAGTCCAATGACAACCTTTTTACCAATGGTGAGCATGTCATAGATGGAGTACAATATGGCCAGGTACCAACCAATGAATTTATCATCCCTGCAGGGGCCAAAAAACTTACTTTTTACATTGACGCTGTATCCGGATCAGGAAAGTTCACGATAATAAGTGAAGGATGTCAGACAAACTGTACGCAGGAATTTACTACCGGACCCAATTTTAATACAAGTCCAGCAGTCAGTATTTCACAGGAAACCCCGGCGTTTTCCAATATCTATGGTGCGACCTTTAGTATCAACAAAATTTCCGGAGCCGCATTGCCTAAGTTTGTGTCATTTGGGCTGGCATCCAATAATTCCGGAGCTACGCTTATCGGAGTTACCGCCGCAGACTATTATCTTTTCGGTGGCAGACAGGACCTCATTCATCTAGATGAAGTAAAAAATGATTCCAGACAGGTCCACATGACATTAAATGACTTTATCGATTACGATGCACTAAAGTTTAACTTTTTATACTCGGGGTCACGTAAGGATGTAGACGTCCGCTATTTTGTGTACGCAGCAGACGGTACTCTGATAGGCAAAGGAGAGTTTACCCTTGAAGGCGCCAAAGTGGTATCTAATATTTCAGATCCGGAAAATACCGAAGATGAAGTGGCAATATTTCCAAATCCAGCTCCTGAGTCAATAAATGTGAAAGTCCAGGATAGTCATATTACCGGCACTTTAACCTACTCAATCTCAAACCTTGAAGGGAAAGTAATGAGGCTAGGATCTCTATCCACATCAACCACCAATGTTTCACTTACCGGACTATTACCGGGTGCTTACATCATCTGTGTCAAAGATGGAGTCAAAGTAATTTCGAACAACAAATTCCTGAAGCTCTAACCATCATTTCTGATTTGAAAAATAGCTGTGCAGTTGTCTTTCTGGCAACTGCACAATTTTATTTATAAGAATCCGGCAATAAGGTGCTATGAGATAATGGTACATGTATTACCGTAAAAGCCCTGATAATCAAAAAGATGTCCTGTCTGTGTTCTTGCCTTTGTAAAAAACGATCCGTAATAAAGATAGACTGAAAACGGCAACAGAAAAGGAAAAGTGAAACGAAACAGAACATTAAACCTCCATATACCGAAGATTTATAAAATAAAACTGTGTGCCTGTGTGCAAATAACATTAACTTTGCGATCTGTTTAATGGCTCCATAGTTCAATTGGATAGAATATCAGATTTCGGCTCTGAGGGTTGGGGGTTCGAATCCTCCTGGGGTCACAAAAAGCCGCTTGAGAGCGGCTTTTTAAATTTAATACACCGCCATAAATCGATAACCATGACAAGATACAACCCACTTTTTTTATGGATCACTCTGTCTTTCAGCATTTTGCAGCAGTCAGACGCACAAAAATCCAGCTCCAGGACTGTGATTGCCTTTGGCTCCTGTGGCCATGAAACCGAGCCACAGCCCGTGCTTAAACTTGCTGCTGACCTAAATCCTGACCTCTTCATCTTTTTGGGTGACAATATCTACGGAGATACGTACGATATGGACGTTTTAAAGTCCAAATATGCCATGCTGGGAGCTAAATCCGAGTTCCAGGCCTTAAAAAAATCCACCAATATCCTGGCTACCTGGGACGACCACGACTACGGGGTCAATGATACGGGCCGACACTATCCTTTTAAAGCGGAATCCAAGCAGATTTTCCTGGATTTTTTCGGAGAGCCAGCCGAGTCACCACGGAGGAAAAGGGAAGGTATTTACACCTCAAACTATTACACCTACGGCACTCGAATACTACAGGTCATCCTGCTTGACACCCGAACCTTCAGGGACGATCTGAGGATATACCGCGGTGAGCTGCACCGTGAAGAACGTTACTTTTATCCGCTGGATTATTATCCGCATGCCACCCAGGATTCAACCCTTCTCGGCGATGTGCAATGGAAGTGGCTGGAAGCCGAACTATTCAGGCCGGCTGATGTCAGGATCATCTGCTCAAGTACTCAGTTTGGCATAGAATTTAACGGGTACGAGGCATGGGCCAACTATCCGCATGAGCAACAAAATATGCTGGAACTGATAAAAAAGACCAAAGCCGAGGGTGTCATCTTTCTTTCCGGTGATGTACATTACTCTGAGATCTCAAAGCTGGAATCACCCGGCTTGTATCCCGTATATGACTTTACATCCAGCGGCATCACCTCTACCTGGCATTTTGCCACTCCGAATAAAAACAGGATTGAGGGCCCTGTCATGGACAATCACTTTGGCCTTGTAACCATAGACTGGAAACCTGGCGACCCTTTGATCAGGATGGAAAACATCGACATCACAGCAAACCAGCGTTTTGAATACTCGATACCCCTCAGCAGGCTGAAATTCAATAAATAACCTAGCGGACCACACAGGTGACTATGGAATGTGGCATCATACTGACCATGGTCCTTTTTCCTTCGATAAAGAGGTTTGTTTCAAACTTTTCGTCCGATTTGTTCATGATGACAACAACCCTGGAACCGTCAGCATTGCGGAAAGCCGTAGTAAGAAGCTGGGCTCTGTTTGAGGAGGCTGCAATCCTGGTAGCTTCCGGACGGATGAACTTTGAAAAATGGCCTATGTAATAATACGAATTCATCAGGTGGATACTGTTTTCACCTGTTTTGACATGGATAGGTGCAAAGCAGAAATTATTTACATGATTAGGGCCACCCTTTTCATCGAGCACAAGATTCCAGTCCGTCCATCCTATAGCCCCGTTGTTAAAATCCTCGATCATGTTTTCTCCGTAATTTTCGCCCCAGTGCCATTGATCAAAGGTACTCCAGGAGAATGGGTAGTTGCAGGCTTCTGTAAGCAACAAGTTGGTTTTCGGAAATGAATTTTTTACAAGTTGAACATTGTCATATTGTCTGCCTCCGTTCCATATTTCGTACCAATGGAAGCCGATGCCCCAAATATATTTAGCAGCAGCCGGATTTTTCAGCAAGGCAGAGGCCCGCTGATAGAGGAGATCCCGGTTATGGTCCCATGCGATCAACCTGATGTTTTTCATCTTGTTTTTATGCAGAACAGGACCCAGGTGTTTGGCAATAAAATCAGTCTCCTCATCGGCGGTGAAGATGCAGGATTCCCAGGTTTGTTTAGCCATCGGCTCGTTTTGGACAGAAATGCCCCAAAGGTTTATGCCATTTTTAGCGTATTCATTGATAAATCGTACATAATATCTTGCCCACGTATCATAATATTCCGGCAAGAGCTTGCCTCCCTGAAGCATGTTATTATTGTCCTTCATATAAGCAGGAGGGCTCCAGGGAGAAGCGAATAATTTTAATTTACCACCGGTAATTTTCAGTGCTTCTTTTATGAATGGGATCTTGTATTTTTTGTCATGACTTACGTCGAATGTCTTTAGTTCCTTGTCACCTTCTTTGACATAGGTATACATATCGGATGAGAAATCACAACTGTTGATATTGGTCCTACCCAGGGTATATCCTATTCCCTCTGCCGGATCAAAGTACAGTTTTAGCAACTTTTGTTGCTTGTCGGGCGAAAGCTGATAGAAAGTCTCCGCAGCAGCATCCGTAAAGGCTCCCCCTATACCCAGAAACTTTTCGAATGTCACCGCCGGGTCAATAAATACCGATGGCTCCCCTTCAGTGGGCTGATATGCATCTGACCAGATGCCTGGTTTTACAGCTGACAATCTCTTGTCCGTATCTTTGGCCGTCTGGAATATCTGAATGTTCCCCTGGCTGTAAACTTCCTGGAGACTAATCATTGTTAAGATAAGCGACATAATGGTTAAAGTTAATGCCCATTTCATTTGCTTAATTTTTTAATATCAAGGAATCAATTCCACAAAAACGTGGTTATTGAGCCAGGTGGTAAAATTGCATTGAATACCTTTGTGCCCTGTAGTACATTGATTTTCCTGGGTCCCTGGCTATCATTCAGGACAAACAGCACTTTTTTTCCATCGGGCCTCAGAAATGACACATTAGGCATTGACTCGAGCCAGGTAGAATGAACCCTGACAGAACCAGCCGGCACTCCTTTGGATATTTGCCCGACTATATAATAACTCACGTTTCGCAAATAGTTGCTGCCATCTATGGTTAATGCACCGAGACATTGTGTACACCCGCCTGGTGTATGCAGTTGAAAGGAAGGGTCATTGGCAAGATTCCACTCCAGGGCTATGCTACTCCAGTTTCGTATACTTCCGATCATGACATGGCGGATATGCCACATAAGGTCTGCACCAAAATCAGAGTTTGCTCCGGTCCATTGCTCAGTAAAATAAAGCTTTTTATCGGGATAATTTGCATGAACCTCTGAAAGCACATTGATATCACCGGCATAAAGGTGAAAAGCTGTGCCATCAATATATTTACTTGCCTCAGAATCAGCAAGAATCTGCATCGGGTACTCCGGATGGTCACAATTGTGGTCGTAAATTATTATCTTGGTACTGATATTCTGTGCCTTAAATTCTGGTCCCAAATGATCCTGAATAAAGGTGGCCTGGTCAGTGGAAGTCATTACCATACTGGGGTTATTACCGCCATGCAGAGGCTCATTTTGTACGGTGATGGCATCTATCTTTATTCCATGAGCTGCCATAGCCTTGATATACCGTGCAAAATACTTTGCATAGGTGGTAAAATATTTTTTTTGAAGGCTACCGCCTATAGAGTTGCGGTTGGTCTTCATCCAAACGGGAGCACTCCATGGTGAGGCCATAATTTTCAGATCCGGCCGTCTATCGAGTATCTCTCTCAATACCGGTATTACATCAACGGTGTCCAGTGAAAGTGAAAAGTTTACTAGCTCCGGATCTTCGTCGACACCTGTCAGGTCACAATAGCTGAATACTGTCTTATTAAGGTCTGAAGATCCGATGCTGACCCTAAGGTAAGAGATACATAGCTGGTCGTCAAGGCAGCCAAAAATTTCATTCAGCAGGGCTGTCCTTGCGGCCGGTTCCATATCCATAATCAAGCAGGCACTTCCTCCGGTTAGAGTATACCCAAACCCATCGATGGTTTGCATAGCTAAGCTTGTATCCACCACGATAGAGACACCAGTTTGGTCCTGCGTACCTAAACTAAAAGATTTTTTGGTTAATAATGAACTCTTGTCTTTGGTAGTAGTCCATGAAGTAACAGTGGGTTTGTTTACATTTTCGTCCTTAACTCCTTTGTCATAACAGGCAGGGATCACCAGCCATACAGCAAGTAAAAAAAAGTGAAAATATTTTGGAAAGAATCCGTTCATTATCAATACCCGGGATTTTGGGTTAATTTTTGATTTTTATCAAGTTCTGACTGAGGTATGGGCCATAAAAGACGGTGCTCGGTAAGATTATAACCATACAGAACACCGTTGGGGCCTTTTGCCTGGTTGATAGTCTCTATCGCTTTGCCTGTTCTCTTCAAGTCATACCACCTATGTCCTTCAAATGCAAGCTCAAGGCGTCTTTCTCTGGCGATCAGTCTTGCTGCAGCTTCTTTATCAGGAGCTGTTACCGGCGGCAGTGACACCCTGTTTCTGATCTGGTTAACAAGAGTCAGGGCTGCAGATAAGTCACCTTTGGCATTTAGTGCCTCTGCCTTGAGAAGGAGGACATCGGCAAGCCTGAAAAAGATGTAATTCTGATCAGAACCTTCATTAAATTTTCGGTATTTGTTAATAAATGGATATTGTTTCTGAGGCCATCTTGCGTCTGACCATTTGCCGGTGACATCCAGAAAGATGACGGAAGCGTTTTTTCTTACCTGGTCATTTTGCTCGTCAAAAGCTGCCACGAGATCATTACTTGGCAGGTTAAACTTTTTCCAATCCAAACCTCTGAAAATCTTTACCCCCCAGTTGCCGTCAGAGGCACCGCCACTGTAATTAATCTCAAATATTGACTCAGCGGTATTTTCAGCTGAATTGTTCCAGAGATCGTCATATTTTGGCAGGAGGCTATATCCTCCGGCTATAACATCATCACAATATTTACTTACCTTATCCCAGTCAGTGGGAGTTATTGTAGCGTAAACTTTAGCCAGCAATGTATTCACAGCCCCTTTGGTGACAATACCTTTGTGCTCTGCGGTTATCCTGACATTTGACAGGGCTGTTTCCAGGTCGCTGATGATCCTGGCATACACTTCGTCCCTGGGATTTCTGGCCGGAAACAACACCGGGTAAATTTCGTCCAGGTTTTCTGCACTTATGGTCTTAACCTCCTTGAGCTGGAGGGGAACATCACCCCAAAGCTGGACGCACTGGAAGTACATGAAAGCCCGGATAAAAGACGCCTCGCCTATTATTTCTTTTTTTCTCTGTTCTGAAAGTTGGGATGGGGTCAGGTCTTTGATGTTATTGAGGATGGTATTGGTCTTGCCGATAGTAGAATAAAGATAACGCCAGTCCCTGCTTACATTTGAATTTGTGGCATCAATGGCATAGTCATCGAGTTGAAAATTGGCTGGGTTGTCCCCACCGGCATATGCATCATCAGACTGGGCATCGCCATTTACAAAATAATCCAGCTGATAGTATTCATTTTTAAAGTCTCCGTAAGCAGCTCCGAGGGCGGCTTCAATCTCGTTGGCCGAATGGAAGAACACGGAGTCAGCGGTGGTATTTGTCACGGCAACACCCTGTGACTCAGGGGTCAGTTCCAGGAAGTTATTGCACGAAAGTGCCATGCCCGCGATAAGTACTATTGATATATATTTAATGCTGTTTTTCATGATCAACAATTGTAGGGTGAGTATTTTTAAAACTGTACATTAATACCTGCAGTAACGGTCATGGATTGCGGATATGTACCATAGTCCACTCCAAGAACCGTCGAACTGGCCCCAAAAGCATTTACCTCCGGATCAAATCCGCTATATTTCGTAAAAGTAAGTAAATTTTGTCCTGTAGTGTATAACTTCAGGTTTTGGATTCCGGTTTTTTTAAGAAATTTATTTTGCATATCATAGGACAGTGTCAGAGCCTTTAACCTGATATAGGTGCCGTCTTCTACAAACCGCGAAGAATTATAAACATTAAATGTACTGCCACCACCAACAGCTTTGGGTATATCCGTAATCCTGTTGTCAGGAGTCCACCTGTTAAGCACTGCGACAGACTGATTTTTACTGTCAAACATACCTTCCAGATCTATTCTGGTCGCATTGAACACGTCATTGCCTACGGATCCCTGAAAAAAGAAATTAAGATTCCAATTTCTGTACTGAATATTGTTCGTCAGTCCAAATACGAAATCTGGTTGTGCATTACCTATAATGGTGCGGTCACCCGGGTCAAATATCCCATTGCCATTTATGTCCTTATAAACTATGTTGCCAGTATCCGGGTCCACGCCTTCAGAAACATAACCAAAAAAACTACCAAGGGGAAGCCCGGCCTTCAGGATGGTAACATCCTGATTATTGGAATACACTCTGCCAAAGTAGTATACGTCGGTGTACCTGAGGGCTGTGACTTTATTCCGGTTAAAAGATATATTGAATTCAGTGGACCATCTCAGTTTTCTGGACGTTTTGTCCACATTGACAGTGGTGACACTGATATCCAATCCCTTGTTTTGGATATTGCCTGCATTGGTCTGAATCGATGAAATAGGCAGTGAAGTGGAAAGCTGAACATCGAGGAGAACATCCTTTGTTTTTTTAAGATAGGCATCGGCAGTTATTGCCAGCCTGCCATTATACATCAACAGATCCATTCCGATATTGTACTGGTCCGTGGTCTCCCATTTGAGGTCAGGGTTGCCATATGTTACCTGGACAGAGGAAGGGCCACTAAGAGGAGAGGTAGCAGTACGTCTGTAATAATTAATCAGGCCATACCGAGCATATTCGGAAATCCCTTCCTGGTTGCCATTACGCCCCCAGCCAGCCCTGAGTTTGAGATCGTCGATGGCCTTTATTTCTTTCATGAATGGCTCTGCTGAAATCCTCCACGCGGCCGAAAGTGATGGCATAGTGCCCCAGTGTTTGGCAAGTTTTGATGATCCATCCCTACGCAACGATGCCGTAAACAAGTACTTAGAATCAAAATCATAGGTGATTCTTCCAAAAAATGACTGCAGGGCCCATTCCCTCCTCGTACTGCTGGCATTGATACTGTTAGCACTATTGAGTGTTCTCACAGAAGTATCATCCGGAAAATCAGTGCCCCTGATATAGCTTTCGTTGTATTTCTGTTTTTGGGTAGATGTGCCGGCTAGAACCGAATAATTGTGTTTTCCTGTTTTCCCGGCATATCTTATCGTATTTTCTGAAAGCCAGTTTATTATTCCCGATTTTGATGACACACCAATGCCATGCTGGTCCCGCCCAAAATTGGTCCTGAAAGGATCAAGGTAATAGTCATAGGCATTATTGCTGAGGTCTGTCCCAAAATTGGTCTGGAAACTCAGATTTTTAGTAAAATTAATTCGTGCATTTATATTTCCAAATAAACGTATGTTCCTTGAAAGTTCATCAGGACCTTCCATATAGGCTATCGGGTTTTCCCATGATGGCTGGAAAGGGTTGGGGTCATACTGCCCGCTGCCATCCCGCTTATAGACAGTGAGGAAAGGTGGGGTATTCAATGCACTCAGGATGACACCTCCCCTGCCGGAACTGGCGTTGTCCTGGGTATTTTTAGTATTTGTGAACAAGGCATTAATGCTAGTCCCGATGGTGAGCCAGGACCTGACATTATTGTCCAGGTTTAACCTCAAAGAATACCTCTCAAATTGTGACGGCCTGATGATACCTTTGTTTTGCAGATAATTAGCTGACAGCAAATATTTTGTATTTTCACTTCCTCCGTTGAAGGAAAGCTGATAACTGTTGTTCCTGCCGACACCATAGATCTTATCGTTCCAGTTGGTATAGTTGGTCCAGGTAGGATCCAGGGATCCCGGGGCAATTTCATTCATCAGGTCTCTGTAATTGCGGGTCGTAAGCACATCGACCTTATTATTGATAAGAGAAAAACCGTTATAAACATTAAACTGTATTCCGGATTCATTTGCTTTACCCCGCCTGGTGGTGATAAGTACTACACCATTAGCAGCCCTTGCACCATAAATGGCTGAAGATGAAGCATCTTTGAGCACTGTCATGGATTCGATATCGGCAGGGTTGAGACCACGTATATCAGGAGTGGGAAAACCATCAACCACATACAAAGGCTCATTTCCTGCCAGTACTGAAGTAGCTCCTCTGACTCTCACCGCTATGTCTCCACCGGGTTTTCCCGATGGCTGGACTACCTGGACTCCTGCAGCTTTGCCCTGCAGGGCCTCGGCAGCCGAAACCATAGGCCTGTCTTTAATGGAATTTTCATCCACAACAACTACGGCTGAGGTTAATTCCTTCTTTTTCTGGGATCCGTACCCTATTACGACCACATTTTCGAGCGTAGTTGCCTGTTCTTCCAGGGTGACATCTATCACTTTTCTGCCATCAACAAGTTCTTCTTTGGTCCCATACCCAATATAGCTGAAAACAAGTGTACCTTCTGTTGCAAAAATGGTGTACTGACCTTCAAGGTCGGTAGTTGTACCATTCTGGCTGCCTTTAAGGGTCACATTGACACCAATAAGCGGCTCACCTCCGGTATCTGACACTTTACCGGTTATCTGGCTGATGGCAGCAAAGCTCCAAATTAAAAACAGCAATATATTGAATATTTTCATTTTAGTAAGGTTAAAATATGGTTTGTAAATCAGGCTTCCCGCACAATCATCCTGCGAAGAAACCAAGAGATAGCCGGGATGTTTTATACCTTTATATCAAGAAATATTTAGGTGGCGGTTTCCACCAACGGCTGGAAAAGTTGTAAAAACAATACGGCCTTGAAATTGATAAACACGTTCAAAGGACCGTACTGTTTAAAATTTTCAAAAGCAGGGGACCGGAATTCTACGCTGATAGCATAATAATCCCGGTCCTCCTCAATTTTTATCTGACTAAAACTATTGACCAGGCTTTTGAGCCGTCTTTATTGTCTGAAATATCTACAGAAACAATAAGCGTCTCTGTATTACCGGAATTTGAATAACTCATGATCTCATAAGTATTGGTGTCTTTACCTCCATTGGCTGGTTTGGTCTTATCGTTGTTTTCACCGCCATAATATCCTTTATAGAATCCAATGAATGCTGCTTTGCTTGTACTTCCGTTTGTAAGGATAATCTTTGCTCTTGAATTGGCGGTAGACGGAGTGACTGTAAAAGAATGCACTGCTGAGCCAAAAACTTTGCCGGTTTCACTAGCAGCCACCATAGCATCCGACCAGCAACCGTTAGGATCACCAAAATAACCGTCATTGCGGGCATCACCATTTGTCTTGTATTCATATTTACCATCAGACGAAAAGATAAACTCGTCGTTTGTTATACAGGACCAGTCATCTGTTGTTCCGGTTTTACCTCCATTGAGGAAATCAAGAGGCACTTGCCACCAGGATGGATCTCCCAATGCAGGTCCCACAAATATCGAATTTGTAGCTACTCTTACTTTCCACGGCCCTCCCACGATGTTATCTTTTGAGATGATGGCACCGTCGGAGACGGTAACATCCTTTTCCTTTATTACTGACCCTACCCCGTTTGTCGCTGTAAGTTTGACCTTGTATGTACCACTTGCAGCATATGTATGAGATGGATTCTCCGCAGATGAAGTAGCTCCATCACCAAAGTCCCAACTGTAACTCGTTGCATACTTTGTAGAATTAGCAAATGTCACTGAAAGCAGGTCTGTCGTAAAGGTAAAGTCAGGAGCCGGCTTCCTTTCCGGGATAGCAGGCTCGTCTGCAGGATTGTCGTAATGCACCAATACAAGTTGCCAGTAGCCACCAAAATTGGCGTCAGAAGCACTAAACTTATAATTGTTTTCCAATATAAGTGTGTCGGTTGTTCCTTCAGTGAGTTTCTTGATGTTATAAATGGTGGAAGGCTGTGGAAGTTTGTTTTCGACTTCGGTACCGAGCTTAAAAAGGCCGATCCAGGCTCCTACACCTGTAAGAGTAAGTTTTTCAGGTGTTACTGAAAAACTATGTGTTCCTGAACCAAATTTGGACATGTCGTTGCCGTTGGCGTCTTTCATATTTGCGGGCGTGGAAGCAGCACAAATATTATCAGGTTTGGCGTACCAATTGCCTTCTACCCAAAAGTCTCCCTTGTCATCCAGCTTGTACGAACCATCCCTGAAAAAGGTAAACTCGTCATTCATGGAGCACGGTCTGTTGGCAATTTCGTCATTATTAAGACCCATGGCCCACCATATTGACGACCTGTTAAAAGGCCCCACCTGCATAGGATATCGACCACCCTTTGGGACCCTGAGTAATTTCCATGTCTTGGAAGTTGTGCCGGCCAAAATAGTTAATTGTGCATTGTTGTCCACGATTTCAATGTTTTGGCTAAAAACATCTGATCCGCCAGCCCCTGTTGCTGTAAGCTTTACAGTATACTTACCCGCAGCATCATAGATATGCGATGGATTGGTTTCGGATGACGTCTTTCCATCACCAAAATCCCATGTAAGTGAGGTAAAATTCTGGGCAGTACTAGTAAAATCAATCTTCAGGAAGTTATTTGCGTCCGCCTTGTAGGTAAACCCGGCAATTACTTCTGGATCATCCTTTTTGCAGGACGCCAACAAGCCAGCCAGCAGAATAACTGGAAGGATAAGTTTAGTAAAAAATCTGATTTTCATTTTTTAATAAGATTTAAGGTGAAAAATTAAAATATTGCGTTAGATTCTATGGCAAATATATACTCAGGTAACTCAGCCTGCCCATTATTTTACCACTACATTACTACGACATCATAAAATAATCACTACTTCAATTATACACTTGTAAATTCAATTTTAGTATATTTGATGCCTTGCTTCACCTCAGCTAAATGAAACACGGGCCCACAACATACACTTCGATAATCCTAATGATCTTCGTCATACATTTGATGTCGTGGTGTACCCTTTTTGGTCAGACTTCAAACCTGGGTCAGCCGCCGATTTTTCCATTCCTTAAAAAACAAACCTCAGGGGGCACCCAGACCTGGGACATAAAAGATGACGGGCAGGGCAACACCTGGTTTGCAAACAATGCAGGGGTATTGCGTTTTGACGGCAGTCGGTGGGAAGTATATCCATTGCCATCCGGCACTATAGTCAGATCACTTGCCATAGGTGAAAACAACAGGGTATATGCAGGGGGCCAGGGAGAGTTTGGTTACTTCAGCCCGGATATCAGAGGAGTGTATAAGTTTACACCCTTATCTGAAGGATTGCCCGAGAGTGACCGTAATTTTGGTGATGTGTGGCATGTCATTACTTACAAAGAAAGGGTCTTTTTCAGGTCGGACCACCAACTTTTTGTCTTCGACGGAAAAAAAGTCACACCCATGTTTATGTCAGGGATTACATTAAACTTCATGGGTCTTTTTGGAAACGACCTGGTCATTCAGGACGAAAACAACAGACTTTTCAGGTACGACGGTACCTCTTTTAATACACCTTACCAACCTGAAGTTTTTGACAAAGGAAGGATTTCGGCCGTAATCAGCCTGACGACAGATACAATCCTCCTGACCACCATTGACCGCGGGATATTCTATTTGTCAGGCGGCAAGTCAGGTCCCTGGAAAACACAGGATGATACAAGGATAAGGGCCAACATCATTTATTGTGCTGCAAAAGCAGGATCTGACGGCATTGTGCTGGGTACCTCTTTCGGCGGTGTGACCATTCTGAATAAGCACAAACAGCTTTCTTATCTCATAGGTAAAGAAAATGGCCTTCCCAACAATACCATTCTTAGCGTATGCGGCACACAAGACGGAAATGTCTGGGTCGGAACGGATAACGGCATTGCCCTAATCAACTTTAGTGCACCGGTGCGTTTTATCTATCCTGACGTCATGCTTGAAGGTACCGGTTATGATGCCGCATATCACCAGGATAAGCTGTATCTTGGCACCAATACCGGGCTGTATTCAATTAAATGGAAAAAATATTATTCTCCGGAAGAAAAATCACATTTTCAAAAGGTGTCAGAGTCTTCGGGCCAGGTCTGGGATTTGCAGGTTTTGAATGACAGGCTGCTGATGGGACACCACAATGGAGGATACATCGTGGAAGGAATGTCGGCCATCAAAATGGAACATTCGCCAAAAGGCGTATGGAAATACCTCGAAGTCAAACCCGGCGAAATACTGACCGGCCATTATGACGGCATCACGGTAAGTCCTGCAGACATACTGGTACGCACCACAGAATTTTTATCCACCCGGGTCAAACTGAGTTCAAGGTTTCTTTACCGAGACTCTGGCGGCCAGGTATGGATGTCACATCCGTACAGAGGCATATACAGGATCTTGCCCGGACAAAACGAAAATTCTAAAGAATATGTTGAAGAAAAATTCAATACAGGATCTCTTTCCAGGCTCACCAACAATATTTATCTGCTTGGCAACGAGACAGTGGTCCACGATGACACTTCTTTCTACAGGATCATGTCTTCTGATAAGAAACTAGTACGCCTGGATCTGCTTAACAGATACATCCGTGTGTCTGACGGACTTAAATTTTTTACTGAAGACGGTTTCGGCAACATATGGTACGCCACCAGGGAAGAAACAGGGCTGCTGATTCCCTCTCCGGGTTTTGAAAGTGCTTACAAAAAACACCTGATAAATTATCTCAATGGTCTACTGCCAGAGGGATTTCAAAAAATCATTGTCATAGATCGGGAGAATGTGCTGATTCCGGCAGAAAAAGGCTTTATTCACTTTAACCCTTCAAAATATCTGGCTGATACTGCCACTTTTTACATTAAACTTGCTTCTATACAGATAAAAAATCAGGCAGATTCCACCGTATTTTCATCTATATCTTGCCAGAAGCCGATACCGGACAAATTCAGTTTCAACTCAAATGACAGGGCCCTGACCTTCAGGTTTACCACCTGCGACAATACAGCATTTGACCACGTGGATTACAGATATCAGTTGGCGGGAGATAACAACCAATGGTCAGACTGGACTGACGAACCCATCATTAATTACAACAATCTTGCTTCCGGAGAATATCTGCTCAGGGTCCAGGCCAGAAATGGATTTGGAAAAATCAGCCATACGGTTACCGTGGTTTTCTACATATCTCCACCCTGGTACAAGTCTTTGGTCGCCTATGGTTTTTATTCAATCGGCCTGTTGGGGCTGATGATTTACCTTCTGAAAAAACAGGATGCCAGGCACAAAGCGGACAAGGAAAGGATACATTCAGAAATCGAAACAAAGGAAATGGTCTACCGTCAGCAGGCGGAACTCTCCCAACTGGAGATCAACAGACTTCAAAATGAAAAACTGGAGGCTGAGATCCGCTCAAAAAACAACGAACTCACCTCCTATACTTATCACCTGGTTAATAAAAATGACCTGATCCAGAAAATAAGGGAAGAGGTATCCCAAATGGAGCACAAATTTCACAATGAGCAGGAAATTAAAAAGGACCTCAGAAATATCCTCCGCCTTGTGGACAATGATGAAGAACTCGATGAGGACTGGGAAAATTTTGTAAAAAGCTTTGATCAGGTCCATGCAGATTTTTACCGAAGGCTCAATGAAAAGTTTACTGATCTCAGTCCTTCTGACTATAAGCTATGTACATACCTGAAAATGAATCTGACCAGTAAGGAAATAGCATCCCTTATGAACATATCCATCAGAAGTGTGGAAACAAACCGTTACAGATTACGGAAAAAACTTAACCTCGACCATGATGAAAACCTCACACAATTCATTCTAAAGTTCTGACATGAACACCCAAACATAAGATCTGCCGATGCGACAGGATTTTACAACAGCCTAAAATTTTCTGTCTTTGTTGGTCACTTGTTTGCAGCCATATATCTGTCGATAAATTGTATTAATTGAGTTCCATGCAGGTTTTTGGCCACAATGGTGCCGTTTGAATCCAGCAGATAGTTTGCAGGGATGGTAGATATCCTCAGGGTATCAAAAAGCGGAGACTCATCACCCATCAGGTGGGAACCCTGTGGCCACCTGCCAACACCATCCCGGGTTATGGCGTTTTCAAGCCCTTTACGGCTGGAATCCAGAGCATACCCTATGATCTGGAATCCCTTATCGTGGTATTTATCCCATAATGGCACCAGGATAGAAGTATTCTCCCGACGACAAGGTGCACACCACGATGCCCATAAGTCCACCAGGGTAAGCTTTTGACCCTTAAGCTGCATCAGGCTGACCGTATCTCCGCTTATCAGAGGTAAACTCGCATCCGGAAAAGCATCTCCGGGCACGCGTGGCATGGTCATTGATCTTGCACATAACTGGGCGGTCCAAGGATGTCCGGCAAATGGCCCCATTTTCCACTTTTTACAACTGCCGATCACAAACTCAGGGATTCTTTCATAATCTCCCTCCGGGCTTATCCACCGTAAAGCCAGCATTTCGGTTAAGAAATGTCCGGAACTGTCAGCTGCTTTCATAAGCCCTGCCTGGTAATCATATTTGGCTTTCTCGTATTCAAGTAGATTTTCTTCATCATGTCCGGTATGATCCGACCTGAATTGGTCAAATAATCGTATCCTGGACCTGATAAGAGATGTAATGTGGCGGTTGGACTCAACGCTTCCCGTAATGGACGCATTGCCCAGCCCTTTAGACACATTTCCGGTTATCCTGACTTTATGCCCTGTAACATATATAAATGGCAGATAATTGGACACCTCGGGGTCATCATTTTGCAACTTTGTAGCATATGTCTCACCGCGTTTCTGTATGGCTAGCAGGTATAGATATTCTCCATTTCTTGCCGGCATGGACTTAAACCCGAAACTTCCGTCTTCATTCACCCGGGCAGAGTCTATGACCTTTCCTTCAAACGAAGACGCCAGGCTGCTAAAACTGACAGGATCTATAAGGTAAACTTCACGGTGAATATCAGGATCTGTAATATCCAGTTTTCCCGATACCGGATAATTGGCACATCCGGTAACTGTAAGTATACCAAAAACAAAAACCCATAATTTAAAGTGCATATGGCAGAATTGGTCGTGAAGCACAAATATATAAAAACCCAATTTATAAGGATGTCCCAAATCTGTCAAACAAGGCCGTTGGGTAACCCAGGTTACCTTATCTCCTATTTTGACTCGTCAAGGGTCGGTTTTGCAGTCTCTCCCAGTCCCATTTAGTATATCGGAAAGAAAATTTCAACATTTCAACATAAACTTTGATTTTCCAAACTCATCATAATCAGACATTTACGATTATAATTACCAAAATTGAAAAACTTTGTTTAAAATAATTTTTGAAAATGAAAGGAATCGGGCCACCCGTGCGTATCAGGTGTATAATAATAACCCATTAAATATTAATGTCATGAAAAACACATCAATTTACTCTGTGCCGGGTATGGTAGGAATGATAATAATTACTATGTTCCTGATTAGTTGTGAAGCCAGTGCTACCAACACGGCAGATGAGTTATTTACCGATAATAGTACACCTTTGATAAGAACGTCCGATTCAGTTAATAAGGATATATGTACCTGCTTTTCAGCTAATTTTGTTAAGGAAAACCTCAATGAAACAGAACGCACAGCCCTGCTTTATATGAGAGAAGAAGAAAAACTGGCCAGGGATGTGTATGTCTTTCTTTACGGAAAGTGGAAACACTCAACGTTTGAAAACATTAAAGAGGCCGAAGGAAGACACATGGAAGCTGTCAGATGCCTTCTGGACAAGTATGACCTGAAAGACCCCGTGGGTGAGGATGTCTACGGAAAGTTTGAAAACAAGCAGCTTGCCGATATGTATGACGCTTTGACCGCTGACGGTGCCGCCAGTCTTGAAAAAGCACTTGCCGTCGGAGCGGCCATTGAAGATGTAGACATTTTCGACCTGCAGAAATATCTCATGGATACCAAGGTAGACAATGCTGATATCAAAGCTGTATTTGAAAACCTCATGAGGGCTTCACGCAACCATCTAAGGGCATTCAACGGAGCCCTCAATAAAGTGGGAGTAGTTTATACACCCAAATACCTGGATCAGACAAGCTATGATGCCATTGTCAATGGCGACATGGAAAAAGGAAACGGCAATTGTGCAGGAGGTCAGGGAGGTGGAAATAAAAACTGCTCAAAAGACAAATGCAGGCAGAACAAGCAATGTACTGGAAAAGGGCAGGGCAAAGGCAGTTGTAACAGCCCTTGTACAAGCGGCAACCCGGGAGGTAATGGCAAAGGAAAAGGCAAATGTAACTGACAGTTGCCCGAAAAAATGTCCTGAAGGAAAAAAAGTTTTGTTTTAAAGGTTATGTATCAATACCCTGGCTGGCAGTCAACCTGTCATCCGGGGTTTTTTAAATTTGTCTGCTGACTTCTCAGTTTGTAATTTTATGCCTGTATGATCCTGTCACAAGAAATATGCAGCCGCTATACTGATGCGGAACTAGTGAAGTTGTCAGCCACCGACATGGACTATTTCTCATGTATTTTCCAAAGATATGAGATTCCCCTTCTTAGGTATATCCAGAAGATAACCATGGCAGAAGAGCAAGTGGCTGAAGACATTTTGCAGGATGCATTTGTCAAAATCTGGAAAAATATCCACAGCTACAGGTCAGACATCAAACTTTCGAGTTGGCTTTACCGCATTGTTCACAATGAAGCCATATCTTACTGGAGAAGGTCCAGGGTGCGTGGGGGCGGAAGGACAGAGCTCCTGAGCGAAGCCAATACCTCCTGGCTTAAGGAAGACCTCGAATCAGCCAATGAAACAAATCAGAATTTGAACGATGCCATATATTCTCTGGAGGATAAATACCGCGAAGTCCTCGTCCTCAGATATCTTGAAGAAAAAAGTTACGAAGAGATATCAGACATACTCAAGATACCCGAAGGTACCGTAGCCATCAGACTCAGCCGTGCAAAAAACCTTTTGAAACAAAGTTTTCAGAAAAGACAAAACCATCCTTAAAATGACAAATTATCAGAAATTGGAGGAGCGTTTGCGTAATGAAGGCATGAAGCCTATTCCAAAATGGATTTTTTCGTTAAGACAGACATTTGTTTGGGCGTTATTCCTTGGATCCGTGGTGACGGGTGCAATCGGTTTTTCTATCATCCTGTATGCTGTACAGCAGGCAGATTTTAGTCTGTTGAGCCATATTACGCACAGCCCTATGGAAAAAATCCTGGCTCTCATACCTTTGGTTTGGCTGGCAGGAGTCATAGTTTTTCTTGCTTTAGCCATTACAGCGTACCGCCACACCTGGAAGGCGTATAAATTCTCCCCGCTTTATATATTTTTTATTTCGGTTTTGCTGAGCATGGCCACAGGCACATTATTTTTCATCTCAGGCGGAGCCAGACAGCTTGACAAGGTATTTGATGCTACATTATCGGTATATGAAGGCATAGAAGAAAAAAAATCTCAAATGTGGTACAATCCGGACAAAGGACTGTTGTACGGGGACATCATGTCTGCCGAAAGCAAAAACCTAGTGTTAAAAGATAAAAACGGTGTCGAATGGCAGATATCCATCCAGGATGCTTTTGCTGCCCCGATTCTGACTCTTGAACCAGGCGAAAAGATCAAGATCATCGGCAAACGTACGGGTGACCACACCTTTGATGCATCAGAGTTGCGACCCTGGGGCGGCCACCACGGCAAAGCCGGGCGTGATAACAGATAACCGTAATTTTTATACCATTATAACTTAGCCATGGTTTTTGATTTTTACAAGGACATAATCCTTGAAAACGATAGAGTACTTTTGCGGCCCATAGAGCCTGGGGACGCCGCACTCCTGGCAGAAGCAGCATTGCATGACCCTTTGATGCTGCAGTATTCGCCCTCGAGGATACATACGATTCCGTTGCTTGAAGAATACATAAACACTGCACTGCTTCTTAGACAAAACTATTCCCGGTACACATTTACAGTTTATGACAAAACATCCCTTTCCTGGGCGGGAAGCACCAGCTATCTCAATATATCACCAGCCGACGACAGGCTGGAAATTGGAGCCACATGGTATGGAAAACCCTATCAGCGGTCAGGTCTCAACAGGCACTGTAAATATCTTTTACTCGAATATTCCTTTGAAACTCTGCTAGTCCAACGGGTAGAATTCCGCACCGATGCACGCAATCTGGCATCCCGAACAGCCATAGAAAAAATCGGTGGAATGTATGAAGGTACGCTAAGGAGCCATATGCTGATGCCTGACGGACACAGAAGAGATACAGTGTGTTACTCTATACTTGCCGGCGAATGGGAATCGATAAAATCAAAATTTCCCATTGTCGGTTATGACAATTCCTGAAACTTCTTGCGGAATTCGAGTGGGTTTGAAATATTGGGAAAGGATTCTCTCGTACCCCCACTGCCTATAATGGTGATGGTGCCATATCCCAAAAGCCTGCCCAGGATGGTCTGATCCACGTTAACACTCTCGATCTTGCTGAGGTTCATCTCAAGGGTATGACGGCTTATCAAACCTGTCTTTACGATTATTCGCCGGTTGGTGATTGCAAATTCATCCGTATTACGGTCAATCAAAGGCAGGATACCAAGGCTAAAAAGTGATCTCAAACTAATAAAAATAATCCAGTGATACCTGGCTTCATATTCTACCTGTTCGTCCCGGATGAGGTGATTGTCCACGTAGTTGCCCATGATTTTGTTTTGTTTTGTTTGTTATTGAACCATTAAAACAAAATTCACTCATAAATAATTCCTAATTAAGAACATAATGCATATCCTGCAAATTAATCAGATTACCCGAGTACCGGCCTTTTTGTCCATCATCCCGGTTTAAGCCAGATTAAACCTTTGTTTTATCCGTTTGTCATATTATCTAAATATGGCCACATGAAAGCAATCCTGGTTTCATTTCTGATAATTCTGTCCACACTCTCGGCTGAAGCCCAGATGTATTTTCCACCCGCCAATCCAGCCACCTGGGAAACTACATCTCCGGCCACCCTGGGCTGGTGCCAGCAAAGGATTGACAGCTTGTATTCCCTACTTGACAGGAACAACACCAAAGCCTTCATCCTGCTGAAAGACGGCAGAATAGTGCTGGAAAAATACTTCAACGGACACACCTCCACATCTATGTGGTACTGGGCATCGGCCGGTAAATCACTTACTGCCGTGCTGGTAGGTCTTGCACAGCAAAACGGAAGCCTTAGCCTGGCGGACAAAACTTCAAAGTACCTCGGAAGCGGTTGGACCGGATGTACCCAGGCCCAGGAAGACAAGATCACCGTACGTCATCAGTTGACCATGACCACCGGTCTGGATGACGCTGTCGCAGACCCCTTCTGTACCCAACCATCCTGTTTGACATACAAGGCTGATCCTGGTACCCGCTGGGCATATCAAAATGCTCCGTACACTTTGCTGGATTCTGTTATGGAAAAAGCGACAGGGCAGACATTAAATGCATTTGCCAACCAAAAAATAAAAACAAAAACAGGCATGGATGGCCTTTTTATCAAACAAGGCTACAACAATGTCTTCTTCAGCACTGCCAGGAGTATGGCAAGGTTTGGGCTTTTTATTCTGAACAAAGGCAACTGGAACGGCAATCAGATCCTTACCGATACGGTATATTTCCGAAGCATGGTCAATACCTCCCAAAACCTGAACAAATCATATGGTTACCTTTGGTGGCTCAATGGCAAAGTCAGTTTTATGGTGCCACAATCCCAGTTTGTTTTTCCCGGATCGATGAATCCTCATGCACCCGATGACATGATCGCAGCAATGGGCAAAGACGGTCAGTTTATTAATGTTTTACCCTCAAAAAATATGGTATGGATCCGCATGGGCAATGCTCCCGACGAAAGCCCAGTTCCTTTCCTTTTCAATGATAAAATTTCGGAGTACATCAGCTTACTAAGTTGCCCATCAGGAACAAACAACCCGGCCAGGGCTGCAAAAAGCATATCCATCTCTCCCAATCCTGTCCCTAGCCACCTGACGGTCAATCTTGAAACCGCAGCCGGGGAGGTGGTATTGTACCGGATTTTCGACAGTAACGGAAAGATAGTATGCAGCGGAACGGAAGAAGGCAACAATTTTACATTGGAAACTCAACATCTGCCTGCAGGAATTTATTTTCTGCGTTGCCTCACAAAAAGTGGAAATTTTGCCGCAAGGTTTATAAAAATGTAATGTTACATGGTTCTTGACCTGAAATTATGTATAAATTCCCGGATCAAATAATTACGGCTGTGGATTGCAGGATCATATAAGAATTTTGACTTTGTTGATAGTCAAAATCCGGGAGGATCGGTTAATTTTATGGCCTTATGACAATCCCTGCAATTGTGACAGGCAAGAAAATATTGATTTGTATGGATAAATTCCGTGGCTCCCTGTCAGCAGCAGAGGCCTGCGAAGCTGTACGGCAAGGTATCCATATCTCATATCCTCAAGGGAAAGTAAAGATTCAACCCCTCGCAGATGGAGGAGAAGGCACCTACGAAATCCTTGCGAAGCAAAACCACGGTGACATCGTGGAATCAAACGTCGAAGACCCTTTGGGGAGGCCCATTACAGCCAGATATGCAATATCAAAAAAGCCCAAAACAGCATACATTGACATGTCTGCAGCATCGGGTCTATCCTTACTGGCAGTCAGTGAACGCAACCCTATGCTCACCTCCACCTACGGCACAGGACAACTGATAGCCCATGCGTTGGAAAATGGTGCTGAGAAGATCGTCCTGTGCATCGGCGGCAGTGCCACCAATGATGCCGGAGCAGGTATGGCGGCCGCACTGGGCTACAGGTTTCTGGACAATCTCGGAGAGGCGATCAAACCCACCGGCGGCAATCTTAGTGAAATTGCAGTTGTTTTACCCCCTGAAAAGAACCTGGATTTTGACTTATGGGTGGCGTGTGATGTCGATAATCCTCTTTACGGTCCGCAAGGGGCTGCCGCAGTGTATGGGCCCCAAAAAGGGGCTTCCCCCGCGATGGTCAACATCCTGGACTTGGGTCTTAGGCATTATCACAGGCGAAGGGTCACTTGACGATCAGACCTTGCACGGCAAAGCTGTCAGCGGTATTGCAGCCCTTGCCAAAAAACACAACAAGCCGCTATTAGCACTCTGCGGCACTGTAAATATATCCCCCGAACAAATGCAGCAGGCTGGCATCACCCGTGCAGCTGGTATCTTGGATGAAAACATAAGCCTCCACGAGGCAATGGCCGATGCCTTCAATCTGTTGAAACGCCTTGCCGATAATACGGTCCACAGGTTAGGACTTTAAAATTTTTGATAGGAGGAATAAAGCAATTTTATAAAGACATTCAGATTATTGAAATAAATCGCAGACATATGAAATATCAGGTTTTAATTACCGGTTCAACGGGAATGGTGGGGAAAGGCGTTTTGTTGGAATGCCTGGATGATAATTCCATATCTGAGGTCATCCTGCTCAACAGGTCACAGTCGGGTATGAATCATCCCAAATTAAGGGAAGTCTTGCTCAAAGATTTTTGTGAGGTCAGTACTGTCAGGGCTTCATTGGGCAAGCCTGATGCTTGTTTCCATTGCATGGGTGTATCATCACTGGGACTCGATGAAGAGCAATACAGCAGACTAACTTATGATGT
>JAGVTV010000188.1 GCA_019136675.1 Bacteroidota bacterium | reverse complement strand
CCCTTTTAAAAATAAGAAATCTGGACATGGGCCGATTTAAGGAGCAGATCACGGAAGCAAAAAAAGAACTCAGTTGGAAAAAACTTGTTGAAATAATTTTTGAGGCAGCAAAAACATCCTGAATTATGCCCGTTATCCATACAAGCAGAGCTCCCCTGAGACTTGGCCTGGCAGGCGGTGGTACCGATGTCAGTCCATACAGCGACATTTACGGCGGAGCCATTCTTAACGCCACTATCTCTCTTTTTGCTTATGTAGACATAGAACACACCTCTGATGGCAAAATAGTTTTTGAAGCAAAGGATTTTGAAAAAAAAGAAGTATATTCATTAGGCCAGGAAATAGACACCCTCGGCGACCTCAATCTGCTTAAAGGTGTATATAAAAAGATTCAGGAGGATTTTTCTTTTAAAACCGAGGGACTCCGGATTACCTCCTATGTTCAGGCTCCTCCCGGCTCAGGGCTTGGCTCCTCTTCCACTCTTGTTGTGGCCCTGGTTGGGGCATTCATTGAGATGTTGAATCTGCCTTTCGGCGAATATGACATCGCCCACTATGCTTTTGAAATCGAGAGAAATTACCTGAAGCTTGCCGGTGGAAAACAAGACCAGTATGCAGCGACCTTTGGTGGGTTTAATTACATGGAATTTTTTAAAGACGATAAGACCATCGTCAATCCGCTGAGAATCCGTCCTCATTATATCAGTGAGCTGGAGAAAAACATTGTGCTCTTTTACACATCCAAGAGCCGCGAATCTGCCAGAATCATCGATGAGCAGGTACGCAATGTTCAGGAAAATAATCTGAATTCCATCCAGGCTATGCACTATATCAAGGAGCAATCCATCATGATGAAGGAAGCCTTACTCAAAGGTGAACTCAACCGCATAGGGGAGATCTTTAATTTCGGCCACGAGCATAAAAAACAGATGGCTGCCGGTATTTCCAATGAACATCTGGACAATATATACAATGATGCCATCAAGGCCGGTGCCACAGGTGGCAAGATCAGCGGAGCCGGCGGTGGTGGATTTATGATCTTTTACTGTCCGGGGACCTCAAGGTACGGGGTGATCAGGGCTTTGAACAAATACCCCGGAAAAATCATTCCTTTTGTATTTACTCACGAAGGCCTGACCCATTGGGAAACCCAAACAAATTTATGAACAATCCGGAAAACATACGATCCATCATAGCAGCTTCTATCGCTGCCAAACAGTTAATGGCTGATGACACTCATTTGCTGCAGAAAATATCAGTAACTGTCGATCTGCTGGCAGACACTTTTACCAAAGGTCACAGAGTGTATTTTTGTGGTAACGGCGGCAGTGCTGCTGATGCCCAGCATCTTGCGGCTGAGTTTACGGGCAGGTTTTATTTTGACCGCCCCCCACTGCCAGCGGAAGCCCTGCACGCCAATACTTCTTATCTCACTGCTGTGGCCAATGACTACAGCTATGATGAAGTATATGCAAGGCTGCTCAGGGGTATAGCCGGCAAAGGCGATGTTCTTATGGCATTCTCCACCAGCGGCAACAGCAAAAATATTATCAGAGCTCTGGAGGAGGCCCGCATAATCGGAATGAAAACAGTAGGCTTTACCGGCCAGGGCGGAGGTAAAATGAAGGACCTGTGTGACATCCTCATCGATGTACCTTCAAATGATACTCCCAGGATCCAGGAATGTCATATCATGACAGGCCACATCATTTGTCAGTTTGTGGAGCAAAGGTTATTTGGAGACTATGCATCATCATGAAGTAATAATCCTGGCTGGCGGACTTGGTACACGGCTCAGGTCCGAAATAGGGGCAAAACCCAAGTGTCTTGCCTTGGTAAACGGAAGGCCTTTTATGTGGTACCTTGTTAATTACCTCAAATCGCAAGGCTCTTCCGGGTTGATATTTTCACTTGGTTTCGGCAGTGAGGAAGTGATATCACTTTTACCTGAAATTTGCGGTGATTTGGCCTATAGTTATGTGGTAGAAAACGAACCTTTGGGAACTGGTGGTGCCATCTCCCTTGCTCTTACCAAATCAATATCAGACAGTGTTTTTGTGGTAAACGGTGACACCATGTTCCCGGCAAATCTGACCACATTGATGGAATTTCATAAAAAGACCAATGCCGGAGTTACCGTGGCTCTAAAAAGGATGGTTAACTTTGACCGGTATGGTGCAGTGGATATTGATGAGAGCGGTGTAATTACACGATTTAATGAAAAAACATTTTGTACGGAAGGATACATAAATGGTGGTATTTACGTCATAAACAAGGATTGGTGGAATTCCCTGAAGCTTCCGGAAAAATTCTCCGTCGAAAAATCAGTCCTGGAGCAATTCTGTACCCAAGGCTTGATCAGGGGATTGCCTTTTGAAGAGTACTTCATTGACATAGGGATACCTGAAGATTATCACAGGGCAAGTGTTGAATTTGTACATCACGGTTTTTTTTAGGCAAAACAAATAATACGGCAGGTTTGCCAAGTCATCACATATAAGGATTATGGAGTTTATCAGTGTGTTTGATGTGTTTAAAATAGGCGTGGGTCCTTCTTCGTCTCATACTCTTGGTCCATGGAGAGCCGCCTCAAGGTTTATCCGTAAATGCCGGGACACGGGGATATGCCCGGGAGATAAACTTAGGGTGTACCTTTTTGGCTCATTATCCCTTACGGGAAAAGGGCACGCCACTGACCTGGCCGTTATGATGGGACTAAGCAGCCATGATCCCGAAACCATAGACACAGGTAAAGTACCGGTATATGTTAATGAGATCAATGCCAATAAATCGATTGATGTACATGGCATTAATCTCATTTTTAATCCTGAGGAAGATATTATCTTTGAAAAAGAGTTTCTTGATTACCATGCCAATGGGATGGTCTTCCGACTGATACGCGGCAATGACACCATCCTCGAACAAACCTATTATTCCGTAGGCGGGGGTTTTATAATTAGAGATGGTGAATCCCTTGAAAAATTTGAGAATGCACCTGTCCACCCCTACCCGATCCTGAATGGACGGGAGCTTCTGGACCATTGTACAAAAACAGGCAGGTCTATCTCATCAGTGGTTATGGAAAACGAACTGATGGACCGAAGCTCCGAAGAAATAAGACAAAAACTTCTGGGTATATGGTCCGTTATGCTCGAAAGTATGTATCAGGGATGTCACACCACCGGATACTTGCCGGGCCCGCTGAAAGTGAAACGCCGGGCTCCTGATATTGTGGAAAAACTGTTACCGGCCGGTGTCAGCTACTCCAATGCCACAGAATGGATGGATCACATCAAAAACTCAGATCCTGATTTTCAGAAAATACTGAAATGGGTAAGTGCTTTTGCCATTGCTGTAAACGAAGTCAATGCCTCACTGGGCAGGGTTGTCACTGCACCAACCAACGGCAGTGCAGGGGTCATTCCTGCAGTTTTAATGTATTATCTCTGCTTTGCCAACAGGTCTGCCGGGTCGGATGAGATTATCCGTTTTCTTTGCACTTCCGGAGAAATAGGCAGCATATTTAAGAAAGGCAGCACCATATCTGCAGCTATGGGTGGGTGCCAGGCTGAAATAGGAGTATCGTCAGCCATGGCGGCTGCAGGACTGACTGAATTAATGGGTGGATCTGCCGAGCAATGCACGATTGCAGCAGAAGTAGCCATGGAGCACCACCTTGGCATGACCTGCGATCCTGTAGGAGGCCTGGTGCAGGTACCGTGCATTGAGAGAAATTCAATGGGTGCTATCAAGGCCATCAATGCGGCTTCTATGGCTCTTGACAGAAATCCCGAAGACGTCAAAGTACCGCTTGATGATGTGATTGTTACCATGTGGCAGACCGCACAGGACATGAACCGCAAATACAAGGAGACCTCAGAGGGCGGACTTGCCACTGCTGTCAATGTGATTGACTGCTAAATACTTTTGTTGGACAGAAAATTCTTACTTGGCTGCGTTCCTGTGGTCTTCGAGAAATTTTGCCAATCCGATGTCAGTAAGGGGGTGATTGAGCAGGCCCAGTATACTTGACAACGGGCAAGTGACCACATCTGCACCTGCCTTGGCAGCCTGAACGATGTGGAGAGGAGTGCGGATAGAGGCCGCAAGGATCTCCGTACTGTATCCCTGAATCGAATAGATTGAAACTATTTCTTCAATAAGCTTTATTCCGTCCCAGCTTATATCATCCACTCTGCCGACAAACGGTGACAAATAAGTTGCTCCGGCTTTAGCGGCGAGGATAGCCTGTCCTGCCGAAAACACAAGCGTACAGTTGGTGTTGATGCCACGGTCAGAAAAATAGGATATGGCCCGTATACCTTCCCTGGTCATAGGAACTTTTACTACAATATTTTCTGCCAGGGCAGCCAGCTTCTGACCTTCTTCAATCATACCCTTAAAATCTGTGGCTATCACTTCAGCACTCACATCACCTTCCACAAGCTTGCATATCTTTTTATAGTGTGCCGTAATGTTCTTTTCTCCTGTAATCCCTTCCTTGGCCATCAGAGACGGATTAGTGGTTACACCATCAAGAATACCGAGTTCGGCAGCTTCTCTGATCTGATCAAGATTGGCTGTATCAATAAAAAACTTCATACAAAGGGAAATGATAAAAGGTGTGTAAAAAAAATGTGAGGAAACACACCGAGCCGCTCAACCTCCTACCCTTGCTGCATTTCTACCCTGGGGGAGTTCGGAAGGAGCAGGCCGTATGCCCCTCACGACGCAAAGGTAAAATATTTTTGGCAATTAAGAAAACAAAATGATGAAAGTGAAAAGTGGAAAGTGAAGAGTGAAGAGTGAAGAGTGAAGAGTGAAGAGTGGAAAGTGAAGAGTGGAAAGTGAAGAGTGGAAAGTGAAGAGTGGAAAGTGAAGAGTGGAAAGTGAAGAGTGGAAAGTGAAGAGTGGAAAGTGAAGAGTGGAAAG
>JAGVTV010000147.1 GCA_019136675.1 Bacteroidota bacterium | reverse complement strand
TTATAATAGTAAGCATACAGGTTCAGCCTGTTTTGATCGGGTCTATTCTTATGATCTCTATGCTCAAGATAGTAATCATTGTATTCCCTATTGTTAAATTTATAGGTAACAGATCGATCGGTAATTTGAGTTATTTCAAAAAAAGAAGTGACCTTTGTAGCTTTTGTTTCTACGATGGGTAAAATTAATTTTTTATATTGCTTATTTTCAAAATACAAACCTAATTCAGCAACCGGATTGCCATATACCTCTATAAAATCATTTGTTAAAGTGAAATTTCCGGAACTTTTAATTTCAGAAATAAAGACATTACGTTTCTGTTGAGTGGTGTCTGGTTGCTTTAGTCTTACGGGAGGGTTGTTTGGGTTATTGGTTTGACACTTGGTTTGGATTGAAGATAACCCGAAAAATTGTTGAGATATTGCATCATTTTCATTTTTCAGGATAGTTGATTCATCCTTCTGACACCCGCCCAAAAATAAAAATACACCCGCTGCCATAAGCAATACACTAAAAAAACTTAATCTTTTCATGGTAAAAATACAGTTTTAAAATTTACAAATCATAGAAATGCCGCCGGTTTTTGGTGTATACCGACGAGAATTTGCTTTTAGTCAAATTCTGTCGGCATACTACTCAAAGTCAATTAGCCAGAGAAAGATATTGAGCTATGAGTGTAGCCTGCCGATATTTCCTGTCGGGACAAAGATTGTTTTTTTTTATTTTTGATAATTCAAAATATTAGAGGGGTAATTTTGATATAATTATTTATTTATACTGTATATACCAGTCCGACAAAATTATACGCAAGACATTTTTTATATATTACCTTTTACATTACGTACTGGGATGCATTGAGGTGGTGCAGTATGAGGTTTTGAACCGGAGTTTTATGTCTTTACCCTACTTTGTTTTATTAGCAAAACCTATATCAGTACCACTTTGCAGGCACGGGTGCTCCCCTGCAAATGAATTTTCAGGCCCTGTACAGAGGTCGCTGTATCAGTAATTGTGACGTTAGTAAAATAATCACCGGATCTGTGGCATGCCCGGGTCTCTGCGGTAGAATTTAAATCCCCGTTCCACTGCGGTCAGTTTAAACCACGGCATCGAATCCAGATCAGTAAAGGTGGATCGTGTGACGATATAGACTGGCTTGTCCGTATTGCCACGGAGCAGCCAATCCTGGTCATGGTATTTGGGCTTCAGGCCCTGCTTTTTTGCACTGTAAAAATACTGGGCATAACTCTTGTAACCATACGTTTGCACATAGACATCCTGGCCCTGCAGCGATCTGAAAAATCTCACGGCCGGTCCCTGGGTGATATTTTCTATCGCAGGCACCACCGCCAAAGCAAAATAAGTCAGCACCACGGCTGTCACTACTGACTGAATGGCCACAGCCCTCAAAGGATTGTTTTTCCTTAACCGGTAGAATACCAGCATACATCCAACCCCAAAAAACAGTCCTGCTATCCACTCATATCCTGACAATCCGGTGTCCCCGGAAAGCATATCCCTTGTAAGTGTGTCTTTAATGTAGCTTAACAGAAGTTCTTTATTTGCCAGAAGACAGGGAACGCCTGTCAGAGCCATCGTCCATAAAAAGGCCAGTAAAAGGTACAACCATGCAGTAATTTTTGGCAATGGCATTCGCAAATCCTCAAGCTGTCTTGCGGCAAGGTACGCCAGCGGTGGCCAGGTCAGGGAGGAGTAATGTACGATCTTGGTGGTAGACAGGCTAAACAGGATCAGCACCACCCAAAAAAGTGCCCTCATCCACACAGACATCCATGCCTGATCAGAGTCATTTTTATTGGTTATCAGCCTGCTAAGGCCAAATACGGACGATGGAAAACACCCCAATAACACCACCACAAAATGATAATAAAAGGGTTGTCCATGGCCCGCCACCGGCTGACTAAACAACTCCACCTGATACCGGACAAATCTCACGATGATTTCCGTACCGTGAAAGTATAGCTCGGCACCAAGCCAGATACTTATGGGCATAAGCAGGCCGGCTATAAAAATTAAAAAATATTTTATATCCGGTATGCTCCGAAATTTTCGGAAGATAAAGACTAAAGCAGCGGTCAATACAAGGATCAGAAAACCCACGGGTCCTTTGGTGATTACGCTCATGCCACTCATGATGCCTGCAAGAAGGGCACCCCTATTGCCGGCTTTGCCCTCTGCCACAAGACTGGTGTAATAGACCGACATCAGGATGAAGAAATTAAATACCGGATCGATGATTCCGGTTCGAAAATAGATATGGGGCAGCAGGGTACTAAAATATAAAAGGGCCCACATCAGCCCGAATCTGTGTCCATGCCATCTGCGGCCGATGAAGTAAAATGTGAGCAAATAAATAACTCCAAAGACAGCATTGGGCAATCTGGCAGCAAACTCATTGATACCAAATATTTTCATCGAAATGGCCTGAAGCCAGAAAAAAAACGGCGGCTTTTCCCAGAAGGGCTGAAAATCTATCTGAACATTAAGGTATTCTTTGGTCACCAGCATTTCCCTGGCTGCTTCTGCAAAATTGATCTCATCCCAGTCAAACAGGTGGAAACTACCCAATGCTGTAAAAAATATCATGGACAAGGCCAGCAATTTGATTACAGCTGACCGAACATCCCGGGAATTTTCAGATCGCGGGTCTGTCACGTCCATACCGTTTTTTTGAGCATATAGGCCAGCAGGGCCATAAAAAGCAGAATGGTCAACCTGCTAATCCAGGTGAGCAACTGATTTTCGGCGGCAGCCGGCAAACCCTCAAACGGGTCATTGCTGTCGGCACACCGCAGCAGGGGATTTAGATAGAGTATCGAGTTGGCGGAAACGGCAACGGCACGTATGTAATGGTCCTCCGGCCGGAACCAGTACTCAGCGGTTGATGTGCCTATAAAAGACCTGAGAGTTTTTCCACCCTGCCCCACAATAAGTATGGAGTCCACAGGCCCGCTGAAAGTAAACCTATAAGTGCCTTCGCCTTTGCCCGTACAGGATACAAAACCTATGTCAGGATCTCCGTTGTGGCTCCTGATGGCATAATGGTTCCCGGCTGACAGCCTTTTTAAAACATGGTCTGCATTGAGGCAGCTGCCCGGAATCATGGTAAAACGGTGAAATGTAAAATGATCCCTCATATCATGGGTATCGTCATTGCCCAGAATCCAGCTGAGCCTCCCTGCAGAAAGGCCTTCGTCCCAGTACTCGTCAGACAACCGGTAGTGGTTGAGTACCTCTGTAAATCTGTAGCCCGTAAGTTGCCTCATATTTTCAAATGTCCTGCCTCCCCCGAAATCAGGGTGAGCAATACATACCAGGGCACCGTTATCACGTATAGACTGAATGACGCTCTGCTGATGCGAACCGGACTGAAACAACGGAAAATCCTCAAATGAAACCTCATCAGCACCCAGAGCCAGACAATGGGATTTGAGCACATTAAAGCCATGCTCATAAACGGGTATGTAGTATTTGGTCAGGTTTTTATGGTATTCAGAAACCGAATGATAATTTGATATGCATGCCACATCATAGCCCCGCCCGGTATATCCTTCATAGATCTCCTTTTCGGTATCATGCCCATTGGTAAGTCCGGCCCAGGCGATGGAGTGAGCGTGAAAATTTGCCCGGAGATAGACTGTATCGGCCATGCCCTCATAAGGATTGTAAATGCTTTTTCCTTCAAAGGGTTTTGGCGGGGGAAAATCATAGATCTCTGCACGCAGGTACAGAATACAATTGAGCAGCATCAATCCGATAAATACCACAGACAGCAGCTTAAGGACAAGCCTGATCAAACGTACAAGGACCGGCATAGGGTTTAAATTCATTAATAGCATGCTTTATTCTGAGCCTTTGAGTTTTTCTGCATTTTCGGCTCTTTGGAGCGACGTGATGATCTCTTCAAGGTCTCCTTCCATGACCCGGTCAAGGCTGTACAGGGTGAGATTGATCCTGTGGTCGGTCATACGGTTTTGGGGGAAATTGTAGGTTCGGATCTTGTCTGACCGGTCTCCTGTGCCGACGAGGGATTTTCTTTTATCTTTTTGTTCCAGATAGTTTTTTTCGCGTATAGCATCCTGGATTTTGACGTAAAGACGCTGCAGGGCTATCTCCCGGTTTTTGTGCTGAGACCTCGAGTCTGTACTCTCTGCGACTATACCGGTGGGAATATGTGTAAACCTTACTCCCGATTCGGTTTTATTGACATGCTGGCCACCGGCACCCTGAGCCCTGAAGGTATCCGTCTTGAGTTCGTCCTTGCGTATGTCGATTTCTTCTTCTTCAAATTTTGGCATGACCACTACCGTAGCTGCAGACGTATGTACCCTTCCCTGTGATTCTGTTTTGGGCACCCTTTGCACCCGGTGAGCACCTGATTCAAACTTGAGTTTTCCATATACATCGGCTCCATACACCTCCATGACCACCTTGTTGTACCCACCTACAGTACCCGGATTTTCGTCCAGTACCTCCATCTTCCATCCCTGGGTCTCGAAGTACTTGGTGTACATCCTAAAAAGGTCCCCTGCAAAAAGGCTGGCTTCATCACCACCGGTCCCCGACCTGATCTCAAAGATCACGTCCTTGCTGTCTTCCGGATCCCGGGGTATGAGCAGGTAATCAATCCTCTCTTTCAGTTCTGCCCACCGGGGTTCCAGTTCGCTTAGCTCAGAAGAGGCCATCTCCCTGACATCAGGGTCATCGTCTCCCAGAAGTTCGCGGGCGCCTGACATCTGTCCCTCCACAGCTTTGAGGTCTTTGAAGCAGGTCACTATTTCGGTAAGGTCTTTATATTCCTTGTTAATTTTTGCAAATTGGGTCATGTCTGCCAGGACCTCAGGGTCCGACATTTTTTCTTCCAGATAATGGTACCTGTTCTGAATGGCCTCCAGCTTTTCTGTCATCTTCTTTAAAAAA
>JAGVTV010000094.1 GCA_019136675.1 Bacteroidota bacterium | reverse complement strand
TCTCCAAAGACATTGATGTACTGCTTTGTCCTTCCGGACACCATTATCCTGTACGGATCAGTACTTATAAACCTTACCACATCACCGGGCATATACCTCCAGAGTCCTGCACTGGTTGATATCACAATGCTGTAATCCTTTCCCTCCTCTACCTGCGACAATTCCAGAGTGGCAGGATCTGCCTGTCCTATGTTTTCCAGCGGTATAAATTCGTAGTAAATGGAGTTATCCAGCAGCAGAAGCATACCTTTTTGGTTGAGGCGGTCCTGCACGGCAAAGTAACCTTCGGAGGCATTGTACACTTCATAAAACTCCATATCGCTGCCCGGTAAAAACTCTCTGAATTGTGCTGCATAGGGGTCAAAACCCACTCCTCCATGGAAATACGTCTTAAGGTCGGGCCATACTTCACGCATATTGCTACAACCGGTGATCTCAAGCAATCGCCTGAACAAAACCGAAGTCCAAGTGGGCACCCCTGCAAGCATAACCACATCCTCATGGCGGCACTGTGATGCCATCTTTTCGATCTTTGCCTCCCAGTCAGCCATGAGTGCCACTTCAAAATCAGGCGTATAAAACGGCCTTCCTACCAGGGGCATCCTGCTAAGGAGGATGGCAGAAACATCACCTATCGTCACACCGCCTGTTTCGGTCAGGGACCCACCCATGATAAGGTTCTTGCCTTCAAAAATACGGGCTTCAGGTCTGTTGGCATACAGGATGCACATGGCGTCCCAACTGGCTGCCACATGGTTTTCAAAGAGATTTTCATCCGTAATAGGGATAAACTTGCTTTTATCGTTGGTCGTACCGGAAGATTTAGCAAACCAGGTCACTTTTCCCGGCCACAGAACGTCCTCCTCTCCCTTCATCATACGATCTATATACGGAAATACGTCCTCGTACCTGACGATGGGGAATGTATGTCTGAACTCATCTGCAGTCCGCACCCCGTTTTTTGCATAAAGGCTACCGTATTTAGTTTTTTTCAGCCTTTCGGCCAATGACAGAAACACCTCTTTCTGCAATCCGTGCGGATCATCATACATACGCTGTAACCTTAGCTTCCTGTATTTAAGGTAGCCCCTGATTAGGGTATTAAAAAAGGCGTACAACATGAAACCGCAATAATTTGTGACAAAATAATGATATTTTCGGCAATATGTCAACAGCGGTCCCAAAAAGAATTAATCAGTCGTCCGGGTAAAAAATTATCTTAGGGAAAAGTGGTTTGATATTCAAAAAATAAAGTTACTTTTGCCATCTCTTTTTGAGCCCGGGTGCTGAAATTGGTAGACAGGCATGTTTGAGGGGCATGTGTTCGTTAGGACGTGCGGGTTCAAGTCCCGCTCCGGGCACTTTCAGCAAAACTTCGTTTAAATGCAGGTAAAATTGAAAAATACAGTAAAATGTCTGTATTGTTATCTTTTACTTGTTTTCCTTCCGCAGCATTGTTTTTCACAGGATTATGTACGTTATATGACCGGCGACACGTCTGATGTCACCAGGGAAGTAAAGCCTGCCTTTGTCCTTGCCGGCGGGGGTCCTGATAATGACCTGGCTATGAAATGGATGTTAAACCGAGCATCGGGAGGTGACGTCCTGGTACTCAGGGCTTCAGGCAGTGACGGGTACAATCCTTACTTTTACAGCGAGCTGGGAGTTACGGTAAACTCAGTGGAAACGATTGTTTTTCGCAACAGGAATGCCTCTTCGGATCCCTACATTCTGAGGCGGATAGCAGAAGCTGAGTTAATATGGTTTGCCGGAGGTGACCAGGGCAAGTACTATGATTACTGGGCAGGCACACCGGCAGGAGACCTTATGTCGGCTATAGCCGAAAGCAGAAAAAGGGTGATGGGAGGTACCAGTGCCGGAATGATGATCCTCGGCGGAATCCTATACGCACCCACAGGTACAGGGGTCATCAGCGGTGAGGCTCTCGCCGATCCGTATCATTTTCATATGCAAGAGCTGAGGTACAACACGTTTATGAAAACTGCCATCTTCAGGGATGTGGTTTTTGACACACATTTTGACCAAAGGGACCGTGCCGGCCGTACCCTGACATTTATGGCAAGAGCCGCTAAAGACAAAGGAATCCGGGCCAGGGCCATCGCCTGCAACGAACATACCGCCATATGCATTGACGAAAACAATCAGGCAAGGGTGTACGGAGATCCGGATTCCGGCATTGACATCGCATATTTTCTGGAAGCCAACTGTGAAGATACCTGGCAGCCACTAACCGTAGAAGCTGGCAAGCCCCTCACCTGGACCACTGTGCATCAAAATGCTGTCATAGTACAGGCTGTGGCAGGCTCAGACGAAGATAAACCGGTTTTTAACCTCAATGAATGGAAGTCTGCACCAGGGGCCGACCTGATGCACTGGCAGGCAAAAAACGGGACGCTGGAAAAAAAAACTTCCCAAACAAGTGACTGCCGGGCAGTACCCTCCGGAACCGGTGATGTCAATGGTCATGTAAAACTTTATCCCAATCCTGCCCGGGACATCTTACACTTTGACCAAGTAGACAAGGCTGTACTGTCGACCTTGACGGGCAAATATGTGACAGAGTGTAATGATTGCGGATATCTGCAGGGATTGGATGGGCTGGCCAGGGGGTTGTATATGCTGCAACTGACCAGGGCAGGAAGGACAGAGGTCAGGAAAACAGTGATGTTAGATTAGCGGTCCAATGTCTGTTATACAATATGACACAGGACTTTGTAAAATAACGCTCATACTAAACGGAAATAGATTTGACCGTCCATCTTGTTGTCAAAAAGCCAAATCTCATCGTTGGAAAGCCTCGCCGCAGTACCCACTCCGTCTGTGTTTTCCGCCTTGATATTAGCCTTTTTGTCGACGCAATCAAAATGGTTAATCCATATTCCGTTTAGTAAATAAAAAGAGTGAGGGATAGAAGCGGGCATTCTGACCCGTCGGTCAGAATAAAGCGGATAGCCCGGTCACTGACGCTTAGTGCGAAAACAGCGGACGTAATGACCAGAAGAATCTCAATCAAACGGGAATACAATAAAATACCGGATCCTGGCGTCAGGGACACTCCCGAAAACCCGTAAAAATATTTACCATTGAGGCAGATGCTTTAAACCCTGATATAATTTCTTTGTTATTCATAGTTCAAAAATACACTTAAAAAAAAATAGATATGAGCTTAAAACCCGGAGACATTGCCCCTGATTTTACCTTGGTATCAAGTGGCAAGGAAAAAGTGACCCTCAGTGAGTACAGGGGAAAAAACGTAGTACTCTTGTTTTTTCCGCTGGCATTTACGGGTGTTTGCACGGCCGAACTTTGCTCAGTAAGAGACACCATGGAGGACTACAACAAGCTAAACACAGAGGTGATGGCCATATCCGTGGACTCGCATTTTTCCCTGGCAAAGTTTGGTCAGGAGCAGGGTTATAATTTTAAACTGCTGTCAGATTTTAACAAGGAGGTATCGGCTCTTTATGGCACACTCTATGAAAAATTTGCCTACAATATGAATGGCGTGTCAAAAAGGTCAGCATTTGTAGTGGACAGGGAAGGTATCATAAGGTATGCAGAGGTACTTGAAAATGCAGGGGAAGTCCCTGATTTTACTGCCATTAACGAAACTTTAAAGACTTTGGATTAGTTATAATGTTAATTTTGCAAAAAATCCGGAGCATGGACACAGGTATAAAATACGAGGAGCTGGAAGACATACTGACCGAAGAAGAAGTTACTGACGGTGTGCAGTCCTTCCTGGTTGTGTATAATGATGATTTTAATACCTTTGACTGGGTCATCCAGTGTTTTATGGAAGTATGTAACCATACGCAGGAGCAATCAGAACAACTGTCTCTGCTGGTGCACTTTAAGGGAAAGGCTACGGTAAAAACAGGACCAATGGAGGTCCTCAAGCCTATGAAGGACGCTCTGGTGGAGCGTGGTCTGTCTGCGGTTATAGAGTCACTGATAGAAGGCTGAGACGACCGCATCATACGGTACAAGGATAAAACGGGTGGCACAGCCTTACGGCAGCCACCTTTTTAATTTAAGGAGCAATGTTTGATTTAAGGTTGGAAAAGAACGAAGGATGTTTTCCCCATCCGGAAACCGTTTTGAAAAATGGAATACTTGCTGTGGGCGGCAAACTGTCGCCTCAAAGGTTGCTGGTTGCCTATCAATTTGGCATTTTTCCATGGTACCATGAATATGACCCGGTGGTATGGTGGTGCCCACAGCCACGATACGTGATCTTTCCTGACAAGGTCAGGGTGGCAAAAAGCATGAACTCCTATTTTAACCAACAGAAGTACCGGGTCACCTACAATGAGTGTTTTGAAGATGTTCTCAGACAATGCAGAACCATCCACAGGCCCCTGCAGAATGGCACCTGGATCAATGATGACATCGCTGAAAACTATGCTGCTCTGCACAGTATGGGATATGCCGTCTCGGTAGAAGTCTGGGATGATGCGGGGCTTGCCGGCGGTCTTTATGGCATCCAAATCGGCAGGGTATTTTTTGGGGAGTCGATGTTTAGCCTGCGACCCAATGCATCCAAGTTTGGTTTTATCACTCTGGCAAGGAAGCTGCACGAGGAGGGCTTTTATTTGATAGACTGCCAGCTGCACAACTCTCATCTCGAAAGCCTGGGAGGAGAATTTATCCCGGGTCGGGAGTTCCACTCCATACTCAGGAGAAACAGGATGGAATGGCTTGCAGCCGCAGATGCGGATACCCCAGACCTCAGCAGGACCGGACGGTGACTTCCTAAAAAAACTTAAGCCGGAAGGGTCACTCCCGGCTTAAATCCGCTACATTCATTTTGGCCCGTCGGGCTCAAACTCAATCAGTTTTTATCTTGCAAATGCCGTGGCACGTTTTTCTCTGATTACGGTGACCTTTACCTGTCCGGGATACTGCATCTCGTCCTGAATCTTTTGTGAGATAAGGAAGGCGAGATCATCCGCATACTGGTCGGACACTTTTTCTGACTCGAGGATGACCCGGAGCTCGCGGCCGGCCTGCAGGGCGTATGCCTTCTGCACGCCTTCGTATGAAAGAGCCAGTTCTTCCAGCTCGCCGATACGCTTAAGGTAGCTCTCGAGGATCTCCCTTCTGGCACCCGGACGTGCTCCGGAGATGGCGTCACAGGCCTGTACGATGGGGGAGATGATGTTGTTCATCTCTATTTCGTCGTGGTGGGCACCGATGGCATTGAGGATAACCGGATGTTCCTTATGCTTGTCGCAGATCTCCATACCGAGTAAGGCGTGTGATAGTTCTGATTCTTCTTCTGCTACTTTGCCTATATCGTGCAGCAGACCGGCCCGTTTGGCCATTTTGATCTGCTTGGGATTGAGGCCCAGTTCGGCGGCCATAGTGGCACAGAGGTTGGCTGTTTCTATGGAGTGCTTGAGCAGGTTCTGGCCATAAGATGACCTGAATCTCATGCGACCCACCATCCTTACGAGATATGGGGCAAGCCCGTGTATGTCGAGGTCGATGATGGTCCTTTCGCCGATTTCGACGATCTGCTCTTCGAGTTGCTTTTTGACCTTGGCCACTGTCTCTTCTATCTTGGCGGGGTGGATACGTCCATCGGCTACCAGTTTTTTGAGGGCAAGTCTGCAAAGCTCTCTCCTGATGGGGTCAAAACTCGAGATGACTATCGCCTCCGGAGTATCGTCTACCACTATCTCGGCACCAGTAGCAGCTTCGAGAGCACGGATGTTACGGCCTTCGCGGCCTATGATCTGGCCCTTGATTTCGTCAGACTCCAGGTTAAAAACTGACACGGTATTTTCAATGGTGTACTCTGCACACATACGCTGGATGGTCTGGATGACGATCTTTTTGGCCTCTTTGTTGGCATTGGTATGTGCATTGGCGATGGCTTCCTTTTCGATGGCCATGGCTTCATTCTGGGCCTTGGCTTTGACGGCTTCGAGGAGTTGTTCTTTGGCCTGGCTTTCTGTCAGTTTGGAGATGCTTTCGAGCTCCTTGATAAATCGTTCGTTGGCGGTTTCCAGTTCTTCCTTTTTCTTTGCCACGATCTTTACCTGCACATCGAGGTTTTCACGCATGGTGTTCAGTTCCTGTTCCCGGCTTTCGATGGTTTCCATCTCAGTGAGGAGGGCGTCCTGCTTAAGCTTGAGTTCTTTTTCGAGGGCGACAGCTGTCAGCTCCCTTTCCTTGATCTCGACCTTTTGTTCGGCTTTCCAGGTTTCAAACTCGGACTTCAGTTTAGCAAAAGAATCCCTTGCTTCCTGGATCTTTTTTTGTTTGATGGCCTCGTTATTCTGCTCGGCCTTTGAGACGATCTTTTCAGCTTTGTTTTCGGCTTCGTCGATCTTTCGTTTTGCGGCCAGTTCGGCCTCTTTAAGAGTAATGTCGGCCTTGTCATTGGCCTCCCTGATCTTGCCTTTGTAAAGGGATTGTGTGATTACATATCCGAATCCCCCACCACCGACCAGGCCGATGATTATCCACAATATAGCACTCATTTGATCTAAAGATTTAAGATGTAAAAAAATAATACCCCTTTGGGTACTTTATATATAAATCAAAGGTGCCGGGAAAAAGTGCAGCAGGCTAATGCATATATTCTATGCCACTGAGTGCAGATTTGATGGCTTCGACGGTAACAAGGGTATTGTCGTCAGAAGGCTTGTCTGATTTTTTATCATCAAAAGTATAGGTGAGCAATGTCATGATCACACAATCCAGTTTATCCCTTCCGGGATAATTATTCTGAAATTCCAGGATTTTGGTATTGAGCTCCTGTTCGAGGTCTTTGACCAGTTTTTCCTCATGGTCATCTACCTTTACGGGAAATGCCCTCCCTGCGATCGTAACCTTAATTGTCTTCAGATCATCCTCCTGCATTGCTTATTTTGCTTGTATGATTTGAATACATTGATCTATATCTTTGATGAACTCATCCAATTGCAGTTTCATCCCGGATTTGTCATCCGTACCACTGCTTTCAGACTTATCCTCACTCTGTGATAACTTTGAATTTTTAACCTCCCTCTTTGCTTCCAGCTCCTTTTTTAACTTAATGTTTTCCTGTTTATATTGATCAGCCTCTACTTTTAGATCGCTGAGTTGAACTTCATATTTACTGTTGGCCGCAGCCAGAGATTCGTATCCTGCCCTGAGTTTTCTGACTTCGATCAGGATCTCATCGAGTTGCCGGTTCAGATTATTTGCCAAAGATAACGAATTTTGAATTAACAATATTTTATTTCCTTATCCGGGCCCCTACCCCTGTCTCCATATTGACGATCATCTTTTCCATGATCTGATCCACTTCATTGTCCTGGAGGGTCCTCTCCGTGGTTTCAAAAACAAAAGATACAGCACAGGATTTCTTATCCTTCCCCAGTTGCTTCTCATTTTCATAAACATCAAAAAGAGAAATGTGTTTCAGGAATTTTTTATCCGTCTTCCTGGCTATCTCCTCGATATCAGCAAATCTGATCTTTTTGTCCACGACCATAGCCAGGTCCCTCCTCATTGAAGGGAATCTGCTGATTCCGGCTACCGTCATTTTGCCGTCTGATAAATTGCTGAGGAGAGCAGCAAATAAGATCTCTCCGTAAAAAACCGGAACCTTAACTCCTGCTTTCTGGCATATTGCCTTGCTTACTTCTCCGCATTCGGCGAGTATTTGGTTGCCCCTGGTGACTCTGAGCCCATAAGATAATCCGGCATGGCCCTGTATCTCCTCTACGGAGTAGTCCGTTATCCCTGCCCTTTTGAGGATGGAAAAAACTGCTTTTTTGATGTCATAAAAGTTGCGGTCAATTTTGGAGTCCGTAAGCCAGGATTCCTCATTTTTACGGCCTGTCAGGAAGAGGGATATGGTTTCCTTTTCTTCAAAGATGTCACCGGAACTCCTCAGGTACGACTTACCAAACTCATACAGGGACAGATTTGATTGCTGCCTGTTGAGATTGTAGGCTACAGAAAGCAACCCACTCATGAGCATGTCGGGCCGCATAATATTTAACTCCACATTGGAAGTATTGTTGATATACACAAAGCGGGCCGGATCAGCCAGTTGAGTGCCTTCGTACCATCTGGACTCAATGAGTGACAAGCCCATCATTTCATTAAAGCCATTGGAAGAGAGGAAGTCAGAGATGGTCTCTTTTGTTTTGAATCTGTCCGGTTTTGGCGAGTAGGATATTGTGCTTCTGATCTGTGAGGATACCGGCACTCTGTTGAGGCCATAAATCCTGAGGATCTCTTCTATAAGGTCTACTTCGCGGGTTACGTCAGCTTTATTGGTAGGCACCCTGACCAAGATGCTTTCGTCATCAAATGGCGTAATTTCCATCTCCATGGCCTGGAGGATGGCATAGATCTCATCTTCTGAAATGTCTACCCCTGTCAGGCCCCTAACTTTGCTAAAAAACAGTCGAATTTCTGCCATCCGGACCGGCTGCGGATATACATCAACGGTCAGGTCACTGATGGCTCCCCCGGCCAGCTTACGGATGAGGCCGGCGGCCCTTTTGAGTGCCAAGACGGTAATATTGGGGTCAGATCCTTTTTCAAAAACTCTGGCCGCATCGGTCCTGAGGTTGTGCCGGGTGCTGGTGCGTCTGATGCTTCTGGCATCAAAGCAGGCAGACTCGAGGAAAATATGCCTCGTGATATGCGTCACTCCGGACCCCAGACCACCGTATACGCCTGCCATACAAAGCCCGTTTGACTGACCGTCGCAAATCATCAGGTCCTCCTCTGCAAGTTTTCGTACTGATCCGTCCAGCGTGGTAAATTCTGTACCTGCCGCCAGCGTCCTGACTACGATCTTTTTATCCTGGATCTTCTCGGCATCAAAGGCATGGAGGGGCTGCCCCAGCTCATTCAGTACAAAATTGGTGATATCGACTATATTGTTTATCGGCTTTACGCCAATGGCCCTGAGCAGTTTTTGCATCCAGTCAGGTGACTCTTTGACCTCGACATTATTGACAGAGATACCGGTGTACCTTGTACATGCCTTGCGGTCGAGGACTTCCACATCTATATTCAGGGCTACCCTCTCTGTGACAAAATCCGACAGGTCAGGGTCCTTAAGTTCATCCTGGTAATTTTCATTGACCTTAAGATATGCCAGCAAATCGCGGGCTATCCCTAGCTGTGAAGTGGCGTCAGACCTATTGGGCGTAAGCCCTACTTCAAATACAAAATCATCCTCAATCCCGTAATACTCAGCTGCAGTAGTGCCCACAGGAGTATCAGGAGGCAGCACGACGATACCAGAATGGTCGCCACCGAGACCCAGTTCGTCCTCAGCACAGATCATTCCCTGCGACTCAGCACCTCTTATTTTTCCTTTTTTTATGGTCCAGGGTTCGCCCGCAGCACTGTACAGCGTAGTGCCTATGGTAGCTACCAGAACTTTCTGACCGGCAGCCACATTGGGCGCACCACAAACAATCTGAAGCAGCTCACCACTTCCTGTGTCAACGGTGGTCAGCGACAATCGGTCAGCATCAGGATGCTTTTCGCAGGTTTTAACCTCTCCCACAACTACCCCTGCGAGTCCACCCCTGATGGATTCAACCTTTTCTATGCCCTCCACCTCCAGCCCGATAAGGGTTAGAGCCTCTGCAATTTTTTCCGGGGTATAGGAGATATCCAGGTATCTTTTCAGCCAATTCAGCGACAGTTTCATACTACACGACTATCTTTAAGGGATAATTTTAATATATAATTTCGCAAAAATACAACTTCTGTGGTGAAGTTGAGTTAAAAGGAGCCCATAGTTTTTACGATGAATTTTCCGAATGCCTGGCGGTTATTTCAAAAGCAGGACTTCAGTGGCCAAAGCAGATTAACCTAACACAGATTTTTGTAATTGTTAAATATGGCTAACTTTGTCAAAAAGACAAATCATGTCAACCATTGAAGGCATCAGGGTGATTGGTTTTGATGCAGATGATACGTTGTGGAGCAACGAACCCTACTTCCGCGAAGCTGAAGAAAAATTTTGCGACTTGATGGAAGGTTACCTGCCCAGGCACAGCATGCAGCGGGAGTTGTTTGCCACTGAAATAGAAAACCTTAAGCTATATGGCTACGGCATCAAGGCCTTTATGCTTTCCATGGTGGAGACGGCTCTGAAGACAGGGGGAGATACTTTGCCCGTTTCAGTGGTGGCAAGCATCATAAAAATAGGTCGTACCCAACTGGAATTACCGGTCATACTGCTGGAAGGTGTGGAAGAGGTGCTCAAGACACTGCACGGCAAATACCGACTCGTCATGGTCACCAAGGGCGATCTGCTGGATCAGGAGCGAAAGCTTGAGAGATCAGGCCTCGCCGGTTACTTTCACCATATAGAGATAGTTTCTGAAAAACGGGAATCTGACTACCGTAAGCTGCTGCGACACCTCGACATACGGCCAGAGGAATTTATGATGGTAGGCAACTCCCTCAAATCAGATGTGCTGCCTGTCCTCGAGCTGGGTTGCTACGGAGTCCATGTCCCTTTTCATACTACCTGGGAGCATGAGCAAGTGGATGTCATAGTCACGGATCCAAAATTCAGGCAGGCAGAACATGCCAATGAGATTCTGGCCTGGCTATGAATATCAAAAGGACCATCGATATTGACGCCTGGAACCGGCGTGAGATCTACAGATTCTTTTCGGGCTTCAGTGAGCCTTTTTATGGCATCGTGGCGGAGGTGGATGTGACCCATGGCTATCAAACATGCAGAGATGACGGGACTTCTTTTTTTGTGTGGTACCTGCACCGGTCCATGCTTGCTGTCAATGCCCTTGAAGCTTTCAGACTCAGGATAGCAGACCAGACAGTGGTAGAGTATGAAAACATACATGCATCGGCGACCATCGGCAAGGAGGACGGGACATTTGGATTCAGCTTTATTGAATTTGACCCTGATTTTGACATTTTTAAACTAAACGCTCTCAGGGAGACTGACAGGGTTAGAAATACTGGTGAGCTGCTTCCTCCCCGCAATGGTCAGGACTGTGTTCATTATTCATCCCTGCCGTGGATACGGTTTACTTCTCTATCCCACGCCAGGCATTTTGGCTCCGGTGACAGTGCTCCAAAGATCTCCTTTGGCAAGGTGACCGAGGTTAATGGAAGATACCTTATGCCCTGTTCTGTCCATGTGCACCACGCACTGATCGATGGCAGGGATGTGGGTGAGTATTTCAGGATATTTCAGGACTACCTGGACAAATATTGATCAGGTTGCTTAAGACTGGCTGGGCCATAATTATTCACAATTTATGGCGTTCCGCATTTTTACATGCAATCACTCCTTAACACGGTAAGTCTGTTCGGCCCTGCCGGCACCTCTGATGATCAGCTCTCCCCAGCCTTTGGGCAGTGATGTTTTCCTCTGTGTCAAGCCACCTTGTCCGATCTCAAGACCTCCGAATCCCGACAATACTGCCTGCAACATACCGCCGGCCCCTGTGGCAAAGTAGGGATTGGTCCCACCAGCACACTCAGATATAACACCAAAGGGGGGCACTTCATTGGGTTTGTAGCTCATCGAAAAGATATCAGCTGCCTTCCGGCTGTCACCGAGTCTGCTGTACAGCACACAAAGGATGGCAAATCCCATGGCAGGTCCTTCCTTTGAATACCGGGGCAGATAATAGTCCAGGTCCCGTCGTATGTCCTTCTCAGAAGACACTATGCTCAGAGGATAGGCAAGCAGATTGGCGTCAGCCTGCTTGATGGTCTCTCCGTTATAGGTGGCATTTTCGCGGGTGGTTCCGTCAGGAAACTTTAGGATGGGTATATTGTCAGCCACGTGGTTCCAGTCGGGATCGGGTGTGATGCCGAGCTCAGCCGCTGCCTGTGTGGCGTACCTGAGCACTGTGATGGCCATGCCATTGGTAAAGGCATTGTTGTCGATATTTTCCTGCCATTCGTTGGCACCGATGACGTTGTTTATCTCATACCTTCCGGGACCTTTGCGTTCTACCCTGCTTGCCCAGAAGTCAGCGACTTCCTTAAGTACGGGCCAGCCCCGGGTGCGGAGCCACTCCTTGTCACCTGTCACCTCATAATACTTCCAGAAAGCCCAGCCGATACATCCGGTGATGTGGTGCTGGAAGGGACCCGTAAGGGCCCAGACAGGGGTGTCTTCGCTGCCATTGGCTGATGACTCCCATGGAAACATGGCACCTTTGTAACCATGCGAAAAGGCGTTTTGACGGGCTGCTTCCAGCCGTTGATACCTGTATTCCAGCAGCGACCGTGCCATCTCAGGTTGCATCATCAGCAGAGGAGGATACATCCACAGCTCAGTATCCCAAAAGACGTGCCCATTGTAGCCAAGTCCTGAAAGGCCCATGGGGCTCAGGCTCAGTGACGTACCTTCGCGGGCAAAAGAATACAAGTGATACAGGGCAAACCGTATGTCGCGGGTCACAGCCATGCTGCCTGTCACCTCTATATCACTCTTCCAGATTTTGTCCCACGCCTCCCTGTGTCTGTCAAGCAATCTTTGCCTGCCCTCCAGCATGGCAAAAATGGTGAGCCTCTCAGCTTCGTTGTGCGGGTCCTCATATTGGGCACTTGATACTGTGGAAGACACGACGCTAAATATATATTTCTGGCCTGCCTTGAGTTTTTTATTGAATTTTGCCAGGTGCATATTGTAATCCCAGTCTTCGTGAATCACATCGGGTTCCTGGCCGTGGCCCTCTTCAAAGATAAAACTGTTGGAAGCAGCCACCTTAAGCCTTCCGGACGGACTCATACCTACCGAGGTAAGCAACGGAATCGTAACATGCGGCCGGTCAATCTCGGCATAGAAATTTCGGACATCAGCCAGGTGATTGGGAGCCTCTAAAACGCTCATAGGTGTCACCGTAATATCTTCATGGGCAATAATCTCAACAATCGTCAGAGCAGTATAAGGCAGGTGTCTGAGCGACATCAGCGTGGAGGTGACGGATGCTTTGTTGCCCACCTTAAATGAGGTGGCCAGAGCGGCGTTTTTCATGTCCAGGACCTGACGGTAACCGGATATATCGCCCCGGCCTATGCGACGGCCGTCTACGTCCAGATTGAGGTTTACGTGGTTAAAGGTTTTCAGGATATTGGATACCCGACCCCGCTGGTAATAGTCGTACGATCCATTAAGCACGACATCCCGTACCTTAAGCGGCTCGGCTGATGAAACGATTCCAACCATTCCGTTTGCCAATGTGACACCGTAGTAGTTATTGGGGTCTATGTTATCTGCTACCACCTCCCAGGCTGTCTGGGCTGAAACAGAAAATACAGACAGGGCTGCCAGCAATGCAAAATATAAATGTCTCATGGCTACTACATAATGGTTTAGCACAAAGATAAACATCCACCGGCTAAAAAACAAAACAGCCACTCCCATACGGAATGGCTGCCTGTGTCGTTTGATATGATATGGAAAAATTATCTGGCGTGATAGAGGGTATTTACCCTGACTCCGTTTTTATACACTGCTATAAAAGCATCCCTGAATCCCAGTTTCCTGACACGGATGACATCCTGAATAGCGGTATCGAGATCAGAGTATCCTGCCAAGGAATATCTGTACAAGGTCCTATCTTTGAAAAACTCGGTCCCGATCAATCCCATATCGGCTACTCTCGGAAACTGTTTGTCAGATTTTCTGAGGGCAATAAACTGCACCTTGTACTCAGTACCTGGTTCAGCCGCCGGCATCGGTGAAACAACGACTGCCCCGCTATCCTTAGTTTGTACATCTTTTTGAGAAGCCGGCCGGACCGAAACCTTGCCTTCGGACTTCTGTCCGGCATTTTCCGCTTTACGGGTCATGGCACACTTTTCAAAATGGCTGGCAAATATGATCTCAAGCGTTCTGGCGTCATCCCCTTTGTATGAGCGGGCAAATTCCCTGTATTCCTTTTTAGCTTCATCGCAATTGCCAGTAGAGCAGAGCGACAGTGCAAACATATATCGGGCCCTTGGATACTTTGGATCTGCCTTGAGTTTGTTGAAAAGCGGGATGGCATTTTCAAAATCATTGTCAGCAAAATAAGCCTCTCCGGCGATATACAGATGCTCCGCAGCCTGCTCATCATATTTGGCCTCAGGAGCATCGTAGGTTGTAACAGGAAGTTCGGTGGGTATGACTTTGCCTTGATTTTGTTGATTACCTGCCATTTCTTTTTTAGTCTCATCAAGTACATTGGCTTCAGGGGCCTTTTCTTTTACCTCAGGCTCAGTGACCGGCTTAGGAGCTTCGTTCAGGTTGGCCACAGGTATATTGTCGTCAGTAGCAGATTGTTCAGTCTGCTGTTTTTCTACTGGTAAATCAGGCTTGGTTTCAGGAGCCGTTATTTCAGGTTCTTTGCTGACCGGATCTGACTTTACCATATCTTCCTTCTTCTCATGGCTATCAGCCATATCGGGAACCATCTGTGTAACTGGGACCGCCTTCTTTTTACCCAAATAGAAAACCAAACCCATATTGACATTTACTACACTTAGGTCAGTAGTGGAAGATGCTGACATTTTCTGTGATTCGAAGTATTCTGAGTCTTCCATGATGCCATTTCTGTTTCCATCAACGGCCTCCCTGAAGGTGTTATTGTAAGCTACTTCGCTCATAAACCTTGTGGTAAAGAAGTCCGCCCTGGCCTGCAGTCCTATCCAGGGGTTGATGTTGCAGATAAGCCTTGTACCCGCATTCCATCCAAACTGCCAGTCTTTTGACGTACCTGAAAACTTATAAACTTCATACGACTGGTTAAAAAACGTCTTGTTAAATTGAAGCTGAGGAATATTTATGTGGCAGTATCCTGCTTTGGCAAATATATCCATGCTTATCCTGTTTCCTCCCAACTTGAGTGTGGGCCCCAGGGTAGCATAGCCGGTTGTCCACTGCTGCATATTTGCAAAATTTACGTCTTCAAGGTACTTTTTTATAATAAAGGAAGAAAAAGCATCCTTAGCTGGATTGTTAAAATAACCCCCTGAAAATCCAAGTCCCAGCCTACCGAAAAAATAATCAAATCCGGCTGAGGCCGAATATCCCCTGGCCGCAAACATTTGCTCGGTCTTAAAATCCGCTACAGGCATGGACAGACCTCCACCCAGGTCAATCTGCAGGTATTTGCCCCTCTGAGCGTTAATAACCAAAGAAAAAAATACAAAACCTGTAATTGTACAAAACTTCAATATTCTCATGTTCATCTTATTAAAAACCATTTTTCACACCAACTTTCCAGAATGTGGTAAAAAAGTACATTTTCTATTAAGGAACAAAAGTAAAAAATATAGTTAAATTATCATATTAAATTAATAAAAATATTTTAATCAATTATTTAACAGTGACTTAAAGTAAAAATTACAATTGATTTTAATATATTTTACATATTAATAAAAAATGGCATGTGTTTTGCATTTTATTATTAGAATATCAAATTAATGTACAATGAAGTGTAAGATTCTGATTTGTTTTGTTGCCGTCTTTCTGTTTTCCTCCTGCCAGAAAGACGGTCCGGTGACGGATCCTTCTAATGGGTTGAAGCCGAACCTTGTTTCAAATTTTGATTCAGAGATTATCCGAACATGGAATGACCTTTACCTGACTATTGAAAAGGACCTGTCAGGTTTTAGGCCTTCGGCCACATCCAGGGCAATAGGTTACATACAGTTGGCTGCTTACGAAACCTGTGTGCCAGGTATGCCCGGGTATATTTCCAACAGTACCTACCAGAAGGGCCTTAAAATTCCGGAACTCAAGGTAAGTAATTCAGACATTAACTGGAACGTGGCCCTGAATGCGTGTTACTCTACCATGCTCAGGCAAATGATGCTACAAACCACAGCCAGCCAAAACGCCCTGATAGCCAAAACCGAGTCTGAAATGAACACACATCTCAGAAGCACAACGTTTGGGGATGTGTTTGACAATTCTGTGGAATGGGGGCGGTCAGTTGCACAGTCAGTCCTGGTTTTTGCAGGCTCTGATGAGGAAGGATACAGTCAGGTACTCAATCCCTTTCCAGCTTCCTACGTACCTCCCACCGGTCAGGGAAAATGGGAACCCACGGCACCAAACTTTACTCCTGCCCTCTTCCCTTACTGGGGCAAAGCAAGGGTATTTGCTGCCCGTCCGGAGGACCTAGTTTCCCCGGAGCCATTGCCGTTCAGCACCTCAGAATCCAGCGAATATTACCGGCAGCATAAGCAGCTTAACGACATGGTGACCAACTTAACCCATGAAAACAGATGGATTGCAGAGTTCTGGAGCGATGATATCGTCGGACTCACCTTTTCACCGCCTGCCAGGCTGATTGCCATTGCAAACCAGATGCTTATACTGGAAAACATGAATCTGGCAGACGGACTTCATTTATACTGCAAACTGGGTCTTGCCATCAACGATGCCTCTGTAGCTGCCTGGAATTCAAAATACATCTACAACACCGAAAGGCCGGAAACCTATATCAAAAAATATATCAACCCCGGTTTTGAATCCATTCTTGGCGAAGCAATCGGAAAACGGGGCATAGAGCCACCATTTCCAGGTTATCCTTCAGGACACAGCACTTTTGGAGGTGTTCAGGCGGGCATATTCAATGAATTTTTTGGCCCCGTCTATACCTTTACCGACAATTGCCATAAAGATCGAACAGAATTTTTGGGCCAACCCAGAACGTTTACTACATGGAACCAGATGGCAGAAGAGAATGCGTACTCCAGAATTCCATTGGGAGTACATATCAAGATGGACTGCGACGAAGGACTCAGGCTCGGGCACCTGATAGCTGCAAGAGTCAATGCATACAAACTCAGGTATAACTAACAAACCACCATCCCCCGAAAAGCAGAAACTTCAGCCGGATTTTACCCCGGCTGAAGTTTCAATAATTCCGATAACACAAAAACAATTAAAACCACTATTTAACTTCTATGGCTTTTGGATTGACTACTGCTTTTGGTTCTTTTTTGCCTATTTTAATATGCAGGATTCCGTCATTGTAAGAAGCTGCAATGTCGTCTTCCTTTATATTTTCAGGCATACTGAATGACCTGTTGAAAGATTCATAACTGAACTCTTTCCTCAGGAAATTTCCTTCTTTATCCTTTTCTTCAAATTCTTCCTTTTTTTCAGACTTTATGGTCAGAATGCCGTTTTGCATTTCAATTTTAAAATCGTTCTTTTTCATGCCCGGGGCAGCCAGATCGATCACGAAATTCTTATCGGTTTCCTTGAGATTGACTGCAGGCAATGTAGAACCCATTTTTGCAAAATTTCTGTCATTCCAATCAAAAAAGTCTCTTGCAAAGAAGTCATCAAAAAAAGCTGGGAATGAAGGAAATAGCGGAGTTTTTTTAATCAATTGTGCCACGACTAAAGATTTAATAATTAACTAATCAATCACGATGCAAAAGTATATGTGAAAGATTTCTATTAGCAATGACATGGATCATGAGGAGCTATGACATTATCGCCGATATCAAGGATTGAGACCCGGATTTGCCCAATATTAGTACATTTGCATAAAGAACAGGACAGGATGAAGTTTTCGCAGTATCACTTTGTGGATGAGATCAAGGAAAACCTTGACAAAATGGGCTTTAAGCGGCCTACCGATATCCAGTACAAGTGTATACCCAATATCCTGAGGGGCGAAGACCTATTGGCCATAGCCCAGACCGGTACAGGCAAGACGGCGGCATTTGTCATCCCGGTGCTCCACATCCTGCAAAGCAAGGTACACTCCAAGCGGCCGGACGGTATAAAATGCCTTGTCATGGTACCTACCCGTGAGCTGGCTATACAGATCCATGAAGTTTTCAGCAAGATAGGACAAAATACAAGGGTGAAGAGTTATGCGGTGTATGGAGGTGTAGAGCAGGGCCCGCAGATTGCCAGGCTTGAAAATGGAATAGACATTCTGATTGCCACTCCCGGGCGGATGTTTGACCTGGTAAGTCAGGGATATATCAGGCTGCACCGGGCTGAAATCCTCATTCTGGACGAGGCTGACCACATGCTGGACCTGGGATTTATCCGTGACATCCGGGACCTCATCAGGTTTCTGCCCAAAAAGCGACAAACACTGTTCTTTTCTGCCACCATTGATGAAGAGATCAAGGACCTTGCCTATTCGCTGGTCACCAACCCCATCAGGATACAGGTCTCCCCCAAGGATCCGGTATCCAAAAACGTGGACCACTCGGTTTTGTTTGTAAGCATGGACGACAAGAGGTTTTTTTTAGAAAGGCTGATAAACGAAAATCCTGTGGCAAAGATCCTGGTTTTTGTAAGAACAAAAGTGAGATGCGAAAGAGTACATGCCGCCATGGAACGGGTCGGGATCAAGTCACTCTATATGCATGGAAGCAAAGATCAGAAAGAAAGACTGCATGTGCTTAATGAATTCAGAAAAGGGAATGTACACTTGCTTATAGCTACCGATGTGAGTGCAAGGGGTATAGACATAGCCGATGTAGACTTTGTGGTCAATTACGATCTGCCGGAGTATGCGGAGACCTACGTACATCGTGTAGGCAGGACAGGCCGAGGAGTAAAAAAAGGGACGGCTTATTCCTTTTGTGATGAATCAGAAAAGGAACTCCTTACCGCTATTGAAGATTATATAGGCAAGAAAGTAAAAGTGCTCAGTGTGGTTAAAGAAGACTATAAGGAAGTGGTGGATCTGTCAGCTAACACGACCCTGGACCTCAAAAAAATTCTGGAAGAACTGAAACCTCAGGCCAATAAACGATACGGCGTCAAAAAGGCGAAACAAAAAAAATAAGAGGTCTTTGCTCAGGGATTTTTGAGCTCTGCTATCTTTTTTTCCAGTTCGATTTCGTCACCATTGTTAAATGCATTGTGTGCATATACGATCTCTCCTTTCTGATTGAGGAGGAAGGTCTGCGGTACGGTGGGAAAATTGAGCAATTGCATCAATTCCTGCCTTGTATCAGCCAGCACCGTAAACTCCCAGCCCTTACTCTGCACAAGTGCCGGTACTTTGGTAAGGCCCCTCGCATCGTCAATGGTGATGGCCAGCAGCTGTACGCCATACTTTTCCACCCATTCACTATACAGCTCGTTGATGACATCCAGCTCCCTTTTGCATGGAGTACACCAGGTAGCCCAAAAACTGACTATAGTAATCTTTCCGTTTTGGGTGTAATCATGTGTATTGACCGTTTTGCCATCCAGAGTCTTTATATTCATAGAGGGAAAAGGACCGCCGGAAGCTGACAAAACCAGTGAAAGACTGACGAAAATAACTGAAAAGAGGGTTTTTAAAATATTCATTTTGCTGCTATTGTTGTCAAAAGAACGATTAGAAGGCAAAAGTAATTACAATCCGCCACAATTTTAACTTTTTAATAACCTGTGTAAAAAAAGGGAGTGAAATACAATTTCACTCCCATAACAATCAACTCAATAGACAATTGTTTTTATCGCAGAAGACTGACGTTGCCCTTTTTAATGAAGTTATCACCGTTTATACAGGTAGCCTTAAGGTAATAGGCGTAGGCATCAGGTGACAACTCTGCCCCGTTGTACCTCCCGTCCCAGCCTTCACTGATATCTGTGGTACGGAACATCTCTCTGCCCCAACGATTGTATATGACGAGTGTCATTTCTGTGATGACATTGGATTTGACATAGAGGACATCATTTTTACCGTCACCGTTGGGCGAAAATGCATTGGGCAGGTATTCGTCTTTATCGGTGCACCCCACTACCCTCACCTGGACCGTGACCTGGCCTACAGCAGTACATCCGTTGGGATCTGTAAGGGTGACCGTGTACGTGGTGGTGGCGATAGGGTCTACCGTGATGCTTGATCCTGTCTGGCCTGTATTCCAAACATATACACCTCCCTGCACAGGATTTTTGACTGAGATTTCGCCGTCACGTCCCTGGTTTATCTCCACGACAGGATCTGTAAACTCGATATCAAGTTCTGAAAGGACATCAGGTTTATAGGTCAATTCCTCGGAGCATCCGGTTGCATTGTTTGTCACAAGTACGGTCAGTTCCTGGCCGGGCAGCATTTTTACCACCGGAGTGGAAGTATTGCCCCCGGACACGATGTAATCCGCTGGTGACCACTGATAGCTGTACCCTGACTGCCCCTGGATGGCAAGTACTACATCTGACGGCTGGTTATAGCACAGCAATCCTGCAAACTGATAAACCAATGGTGGCTGTATTGCCGGCATAAACTCCTTTGATTCCATACATCCGGTTTCTTTATTGGTGATTTCTACCCTAATCTTTTTACCGGCGGCTGCAACGACAAGTGGAGTGTGGGTACTGCCTCCCATCACTATGCACTCTGACGGGCTCCAAACAAAAGTGTAATTATCAGGATTACCAATGTTAAGTGTAATCCTGTATTCCGAACCCGGACAGATTACCTGAGGTATGTCAACTGAATAATTAAACTTAAATACCCTCACGTTGACGGCAGTTGAGTCGGTACATCCCTTTTCATTGACTGCCCTGAGAGTGATTTTTGTATCATTGGCAGTATTTACGGTCAGATTCTTGCCTGATCCCAGGAGCACACCGCTTTCATTAAACCACTGGTATTTAGCTGTAGGGTCATTAGAAGATGCTGTAAGCTGAAGTGATTCCCCTTCGCATATTATTTCATCTGGTATTGGATTAATTTTAAAAAGCGGATCAATCACCACTTTCAATACCACATTTTCAAAGGGGCAGACTGGTTGTACATTGGTGAGCGTCACGTCGTAGGTGCCAGGAGCCGAAAACTCATGACATGGAATGGCTGAGGAGGAAGTATTGGCAGCACCGCTGCCGGGATCTCCAAAATTCCACAGGACATTTCCCTGGTAATTGCCACCCACACTGAAACATATTTCTCTGTCATCGCAGTTAGTAAGCGTTTGAGTTACTGTCACCTCCTGATCACCTACCTCAGGCACAGTGATAGATTTTACCACAGGATCAAAAGCACACGATGCATTGAGATTAACCAGCCTGACCGAAAAGACACCTCCTGATTGGTATCTGAAACATGGATTTACCAGAGTTGACGTATCATTGGCGGCAGCGGTGCCAAAATCCCATAGCAGCTCACCGGAATAGTTACCGGTAAGGGTAAAGCACATAGTCTCATCTTCGCAGGACCTGAGAGCTGCACTGAAGTCTACTCCAGGGGCATCGATTACCTGTACACTCAGACCCAGGGTGTCCCTGCAACCGTATTGGTTTGAAACAAACCCTCTCACAGTATATGAGGTTCCGTCACCTGGAATGGTGGTTAAAGTGACTGAAGAACCATTGCTTGAAACTACATGTGGGTTATTCCAGACATAGTCAAGGATATGCTGATTATTGTTATTGGATATGTTGACCGTAACAGTATCTCCCCTGCAGATCTTCACCTCGTCTTCATAGACCAGACTGACGGACTGAAGTTGTACTTTGACGGAATCAGTAAGGTCACCGCATTCGGCCCCTTTGGTCCTAACATAAAATGTAGCCCCTGTACCGGTAAATGTGGTAATAAGTCGTTGGTCTATGGCAATTACGGGCTCAAAACCAGAATTTAAGGACCACTCAAAATTGCCGCTTCCACCGGATACGGTAAGGTCCACCTCCTGCGAACATACATTGGTAGCCCCGGAAAATGACAATGGAGTAGTAGCAGGCCTGACAATAATCTCAATGGTGCCGGTATTGGTACAAAGGGCAGGATTTGTGACAGTAACGCTGTACACTCCTGACTGTGTCCCCTGAAAATAGGGAAATGCAGGGTCAGTCAGATCCAGACCATCCTGTGGCGACCAGGTATACACATTGCCTGGATTAGACGCTGAGAGCAGTGCTACTCGCTGGCCCGGACAAACCGTGAGATTTGAAGCTACAAGATTAAGGTCCGGAATATTAGAACACACTGAAGCTGTCAGCTGCTTGTAAACTATGGAATCACATGCCCCGTTTGAAGATCTTGCAAGCATCCGTACAGTATACACACCCGGTGCCGGAAAAACAAACGTCGGGTTCACTTCAGTAGAAATATAAGCAGGATCCACAGAGGGATAGTTAAAGTTCCATTCATAGGAGGAACCATCAACAGTTTTATTGGTAAATGCATAACTGAGGCTGTCGCATGCATTTACGGCAAAATCGAAGTCTGCGACCAAAGGCTCGGCACACTGCCTCACATTATACTGAAAATCACGTCTGACTTTTGAGATAAGGACACCATTCCGGTATTCTTCGACACAGATTCCGATTAGAAATTGCCCGATAATATTGGGATTTGCCGTGATAACCCCCGTGACGGGATCGATGACCAGGGCAGTGCCTCCCATCACATTCTGAAGGTTATATGGGTCTGCCCAAAGTATTTCACTGTAATGAGGTGCCAAAGGAGGCTGAGGTCTCGGATTGGTAAAAGTACCACCATCAAACGGAGTGCAGATCCTGTAGACCAGGGAATCGCCATCTGCATCAGTAGCCGAATGGTCAAATACCAGGGGCTGATTGGCACAGATATAAATATCCGGCCACGCCTTGAAGTCCGGGGCTGAATTGCCTTCAAGCAATGCCTTTTCAGTTACTTCAATCCACTCAGTGGTACCCACTTCCAGCGGGTTAATCACGTTATTAAGACTTGCGTTGCGGCAGCATCTCTGATAAGCAAGGATGTAGCCTCCTGCCAGAAACGGCAGATCTATGGTATCCCGGTAGCTGGTCCTTTGCACACAAACTTCCGAACCGATGAATCCACATTTAGAGACAATAGTGTTACCCACTGTGTCACTGGCCATAAAGGGTATCCTTACCTCAGATATTAGAGTATTGGTTGCGGCAGAAAAAATCCCTACAGAAGCCGGATCGTCGTAGCCTACCTGCCCCAGTGTACAGTCCCGTCTGAGGGTTAAGGTGACCTCATAGGAATTGTTGCCCAGATGTCTGTAGGTCAGTTGTCCCCCTATAATGTGGGTAGCACCGGCATTCTCTGCTATTGACAGGATAAGCACCAGGGTGATAAATTTAAGAGCTGAAAATATTTTATTTGACATTTTCATATATTTTATTGATAAACAATTACTTATAATTGACTTTAATAATTTCCACCCTACGTTCGCGGGCGGCATTGATATTGTAGATGGAGTTACGCTCATCAGTCAGGTCCTTGACCACATTGGGTTTTGCCGTTGAGTCACCAAAAGAAACGTCCTTGAGTTTAAGTGAACCATTGGCAATGTATTTGCTCAGCTGACCGCCAGCCCATTGTTTCATCTCATTATTGATGGAGTTTATACGACGTTCGCTGAGGGTCTTGTTGTAGTCGGATTTTGACCTCGGGGAGGCAAATCCACGTACTTCCAGTTCCATCTTCTCACCTGACTCCAGTCTGTAAATCAACTGGCTGAGAAACCTTTCAAACCTTACTTTCCCATCCAGCACATCTCCGACAAAAAAGGATTCGATCTCACTTCTGGCAGCAGTTTTTTCCTGCGGTCCAAGGGGAGCCGTAAACCTGTCGATGTATTCCTGCTTTCTGGCCATGTAATTGTCAGCCAGGGCTATATACCTGGAGGAGGTCGTCGGCAACTTGCTTCTCGGATCCGGATAATCATTGTCAAAGTAAAGGGAGATGGGCAGCAATTCCTGCAGGACCACCTTGGGGAGGAACAGGTCCTGACGTATGACCCCTGTTTTTCCAGCTGTGATTACATCAGCAGTGACGGTACTATAACCGGGTTTTGAGGCTTCAAGTTTGTATTTGTGCCCCGGGATTAGATCAAAGCCAAAATCATTGTCCCTGTCATTGGTTATGGTGATGACTTTGACTGTTCCGTCGGTAAGATCCCTCAAGGTTACAGTAGTACCTATCAGGTCAAGATTTGTCGGTTGTTCAAAGGTAAGTGCCTCCAGCCTTAAGGTAGCCGGAGCAAGATAAAGCTTGCGGTTCATATTGCCGGAAGATGCCACAAATTTGTCGGTTGCGACTGTGTAACCGTCTTTCCTTGCCTCAAGCCTGTATTTGCGGTTTGGTATGAGTTTGAATTTTTCGCTGTTTTCATTTTCCCCGTTAGTTAGGCAAGAGATCTCCCTCCCGGTTTCATCATCGATCAGGCATACTGTGGTACCGTTGAGAGGAATATTTTCTCCCTGCACAAAAGTCTCCACTTCCAAAATGGGTTCCACATTTATGTCTACGCTGTAAATGTCCATGCAGCAAGCCTCATAGCTCTCATACTGGTAGGATGACCCTGCCCTGTTAGATGTCAGGTATCCATGTCCACCGGTTTCGTCCATAAAGAAATACATATCGTTCATGCTGGTATTAAACGGTGCCGGCAGCAGCGAAGGGACTTTCATGATACCATCGGTCATAAAGATGTCAAGTCCGCCGAATCCTTCCCTACCATCCGTACTGAA
>JAGVTV010000159.1 GCA_019136675.1 Bacteroidota bacterium | reverse complement strand
GTCTGTGACATTTGCTTAAAGATAAGGGCAGACTTGAGGGCGTCCCACTTTTCTGGCTCGAGGTCAAACAACTTAAATTCCATGGGATAGTCATCCCGGCTCAGGGACTGTATATAGGCATTAACTCCATCCACATATCTGAAAGCTGCGTTGTAATCCTTGTGTTTTTCCCATCCTCTGATTGCATTTTCTGCGGCGTACTTCATACCCCTTCTCCTTTTACTCAGGTCTACCTCGATGGTGCGTGACCCCATAAATGAGGACAGCTCGCCGGCAGCCACTTTCGCCAGAAACTGCATCTGAAAGAGCCTGTTCTGTGCTTCCACATACCCCTGGGCAAACAGGGCATCCTCCATATTGTCAGCAAAAATATGTGGTACCCGCCGCTCGTCGTAAATGACCTCCACCTTGCTTTTCAGGGCATGGTCGCTCAGTGTAATGTCTCTTGTTTCATTGGCTGTGCCGGAAGACCACACCCCACCAAAAGGATTGAAAAATTTTCCGAAGGGTGGGAGAGGGTCTTTGGTCAGCTGGATATTGCCGTTAAACAACAGAATCATCCCGACTGTAAATACCATGGTTAAAAAATACAGGATCTTACCCATTTGATTAAAATACTTGGTTTGGAAGCATAATGTTAGCAATAAAAATTGTAAATATCTTCCTTATCCATAATAATTTAGAAATCCGGACCGCAACTGCCCGGAAGCCCTGTACTCAGCAGAGGATATTTTGTTTAGATTTGCATAAAATTGTACAATGTCAGGACTCAGGAGATTGTTTTCAGATCACGTGGCCCAGACCAGCGAAAACCCTCTTGGACTGGAGGTAAGCCATGCCTCCGGTGTTTATATTTATGGTACTGACGGCAGACAATACCTTGACTTTGACTCCGGCTATTCGGTAAGTTCCCTGGGCCACTGCCATCCTGAGGTGGTCGGGGCTGTTAAGGAGCAATCCGCAAAATACATGCACACTTCCGTTTATGGCGAACATATCCAGGCTCCTCAAGTGGAATATGCCTCGTTGCTCACCTCATTGCTGGCTGACTCTCTGGATTGTGTGTATTTTGTCAACAGCGGATCGGAAGCAGTGGAAGCAGCCATCAAGCTTGCCAGGAAGTATACCGGCAGGCCAGGTGTGATTTCATGTACTTCGGCCTACCACGGCAGTACGACAGGGGCAGAAAGTTTACGGAGCGATCATACATTTTCCATGTTTTTTGCCCCGTTGTTGCCTGGTGTAACACATATAGACTTCAATGAAGAGGCACATCTCGACCGGATCACTCATGATACGGCCTGTGTCATCCTCGAGCCTGTTCAGGCCGAAGCCGGCGTCATACCACCGCAGAATGATTATCTGCAAAAGGTAAGGCAGCGATGTGATGAGACAGGTACACTGATGGTGCTTGACGAGATCCAGACCGGTTTCGGGAGGACAGGAAACCTCTTTGCCCACCAAAAATACGGAGTGACTCCGGATGTTTTGCTTATCGCCAAAGCCATGGGAGGAGGCATGCCTGTCGGAGCCCTCGTGGCCGGAAAAAATGTACTGGGTGCTTTCGTACGCAATCCGGCTTTGGGACATATCACTACTTTTGGAGGCCATCCTGTATGTATTGCTGCTGCCCTCGCTGCACTGCAAGTCCTGCTGAGAGATCCATGGATTACGGAGGTGTCAAAAAAGGAGGCCCTTGTCCATTCGACCTTGGTACACCCTTTGATCCGGGAAGTGCGGTCTTCCGGGCTGCTTATGGCCATCGAACTCATACATCCTCACTACCTGGTACCGGTTATTCAGGCCATTATTCGCCAGGGTGTGCTGACTGATTATTTCCTTTTTAATGAGACATCATTCCGGATAGCTCCACCTTTGGTAATCAGTGAGAAAGATCTGGGCGAGGGATTATCCCGGATACTAAGAGCCTTGGATGACGTTTTGAATATTATGTCCTCGGATTTGGCTTTGGCTCCAAATATTAAGACATGAAGGAGTCACTTTTGAAGCGGCTTATCAGCTACGCGTGGCCTGTAGAAATTGAGGTAATAACTTCTAAATTCAGCCCTATACTTGAGGTGTCTTTAAAAAATGGTAGATACCGCTTATGTACCGACAGGGTGATTTACTCCTGGGCCGACAAATACGATAATTTCAGGAAGTGCTTTGAACGGATAGACCTGGACACACCGCCTGTCAGCCATGTCCTCGTCCTTGGCTTCGGCTTGGGTAGCATTTCCTACATGCTCGAAAAGACATTTAAAAAGTCTATTAAATATACCGGGATCGAAATTGATGAGGCTGTGATATACCTGACTTCAAAGTATGTTTTGGACGAATTGCATTCTGATATCGAGTTGATATGTGCTGATGCCTCGGTCTTTGTGCAGCAAAACCAGGTTAAATACGATATGATATGCATTGACCTGTTTATCGATGATGTGATACCGGAGGTGTTTTTGACAACTGATTTTCTGGACGACGTACAAGCCTGCTTGTCCGAAAAGGGATTTTTGATTTTCAATCACCTGTATTATTATGAAAAGGATAAACTAAAAGCTGAGACATACTACGAAACTGTTTTCAGGCCTTTTTTTGAAGATGCCGGCTACCTCGATGTACACATGAACCGTATGATGATCAGTGATAAAAAGCGAATATATTCCCTAAAGACCTGACATTTGTCCTATCTTTGACCGATCCTGTAAACTTGCGGACTTGCATCTCCATTCCATCAGGCTGACACAATTCAGAAATTATGAGGCTGAAAGCATCGTTTTTCATCCTGGCTTCAATGTATTGACAGGGGCCAATGGCATGGGCAAGACCAATATCCTTGACGCCGTCTATTACCTGTGCCTGGGCAAAAGCTATTTTTCTGCCGGTGACAAGTTTGTAGTGCGTCACGGAAGTGAATTTTTTCGACTTGAAGGCACTTTCCGCGAAAGCGGTAATCCCGAAAAGGTGGTTATAAAATCCCTGCCCGGCAATCGCAAGGAGATCGAGGTTAATGGCAAAAAACTGGAGCGTATCGGTGACCTGGTGGGCAGGTACGGATGCGTAATCATATCGCCGGATGACATACACCTGATGCTTGAAGGCAGTGAAGAAAGACGCAATTTCATTAACAATACCATCGTACAGACCGATACGCTGTACCTTGACAATCTATTGCTTTACACCCAACTGCTCAAGCGGCGTAATTCTTTGCTTAAGACTTTTGCGGATGGCCACACCTTTGATCCGCTATTGCTGGATACTGTTTCTGAGAGTATGGCAGCACCCTCAGTTTTTATCCACAATAAAAGACAGGAGCTGGTACGTATGCTTTCACCGGTATTTAATCAATGTTATGGGGCCATATCAGGATCGGCAGAGCAGGTCGGGATCACATACCAGAGCCAGCTCGAAAACCGGGATTTAATTACCCTGTTTGCAGATACCCTTGCCAAAGACAGGTTACTGGCTCGCACCACGGCGGGCATCCACAGAGACGACCTTGTTTTTACTATGGACGGCGAGCCCCTGAAGGCCTTTGCCTCACAGGGTCAGCTCAAGTCATTTGTGCTTTCCCTCAAACTAGCCCAATACAGCATCATGCAGTCGGTCTCGGGTCGTGACCCCATACTACTGCTCGACGACATTTTTGACAAGCTGGACCACTCGAGGGTGCAGCACTTGCTTGCCCTGCTTCATGGTGGCGGATACGGCCAGGTGTTTATCACGGATACAGAGGCCTCAAGGATGAAAACAATCATGGATCAGGTAGTCGGAGATTACCATATGTTTGAGGTGTCAAAAGGCAATGTCAGCGAAAAAAGTTCAGATCCGCAGCCGGAGTAAACCTTTGGAGGGTCATTAGGGTTTTAAAATACATGGGCAGACACAATGACAAAAATATACGGGAAGTCCTTTCGGAATTTGTTTCGTCAAACGAACGATTTGCTAACGGATATTTTTCTTCCGGCATCGAAGATGTCTGGAAAAAGGAGATGGGACCTGTCATAGCCGGCTACACCACCAAAGTTAAGTTTTATGAAGGAGTACTCAAGGTTTATGTTAAGTCGGCCCCGCTGAAACACGAATTGCTGCACGGCAAGGAAAAAATTATTTCCATCATAAATGAAGCATTGGGCAAACCGATGATCCGCGAAGTCGAGATTTATTGACTTTTTGGGAGTGCCCCTGACTTCATCAGGGTCGGGCTATCCGCTGTATCCTGATGTAACATCAGTATGCCGCTTCTATCCCTCACTCATCAGGAGTTAATGTTCTGAGAAATCAGTTTTCTAAAAATTTTGCCCCTCAACCATGTACTGCACATGATTAAAATCACCTTAATTATAATTAGATTTAATCTAAATAAACTTGGCTTGAACGATATGCACTTGTATCTTTGCTCCGTTTTGATAAAACAAGGTACTTATGTTCAGATCGGTTATTGTTTGTTGTTTGTTTATTTTTTTTCATACTTCCATTTTTTATGGAGCTTCAGCAGGGTTAGGTTTTGATGGTAAAATAAAGGATAAGAGGGGTGCAGCAATTGCAGGGGCCCACATCCAGCTGCTTGCACTTTCATTACATACCGTTTCTGATATTGAAGGGAATTTTAGTTTTCCCACGCTGGGTGAAGGCTCTTATGATTTGGAAATTACCGCATTGGGTTATAAAAAACTACAAAAAACCATTGCTATTGACAGCAAAATAATAACATCAGCCGAGTATGTCTTAGAGGAGGATGCCATACTTTTAGCCGATATACTGATCGTGGGAAGGACTGACAGGATTTTTTCAAAAATTCCGGGTTCAGTCACCACCATTAATTTGAGGGATATGCAACTGGTTCATGCAGTTACAGCCAATGAAATTCTCCGCCGTACTCCAGGTTTACATGTCGTGGACGAAGAGGGAGCTGGCCTAAGGGCAAACATTGGTGTTCGTGGACTCGATCCTGACAGGAGCAGGGGATTGCTTGTTCT